>WRCT01000001.1 GCA_009783775.1 Clostridiales bacterium
CCTCCCCTCCAAGACTATGGCGGAGGGGGAAAAAATATAAATTGGGTTTTTTTTTCTGTTGTTTGTTTGTGGGTTGGGGGGGGGGGGGGGGGGGGAACAAGTTGCGCCTTGATCAATTGCAAAAATCCCCCGACATACATCGGAGGATTTTTTGTTGCCGCAGTTTTGCTAAAGGGTCTCTATTATTGCAATCACTTCCGTGATGGTTGAACAAACCTGATTGTCCGCCAGCCCGCCCACAAAGTTGTTTAAGCGGAAGGTTTCGTTGTAGTAGTTGCGCACATCGCTTTTGTAGAGGATCATTCGCTTTTGCAGGCCGTAGGCCAGGCCGATCTCCGCAGCCGTGCCCGAATCAATTTCTATGCCGTTGCAGTTGGCAAGCAGCACATCACATTCTTTGATGGCTTTTAAGTCCATATAGAAACAGGCGGCCTTCACCAGGTTGCTGCTGTCCTTGGTGATCACCACTTCCTGCGGCAAAAACGTGGTGTAACCCAGCGCGCGCAGGGCGTCGGAATTGATTTGGTTGGTGTAGCGGTCGCCCTCATTAAACAGCGGCCCCGCCATATAGACTTTGCGTTTGCCCGCGCTGTAGGGTTGCATATACTTATCCAGCGCCTCGATGGTTTGCGCGTCCTCGATCGCCCGCATTTCGGGGTCGTAAGCAATCGCCTTTTCTCCGTACTTCTCCACAAAGACAGGATAACAGCAGCCGTCCTTGGAATAAACGGCAAAAATCTCGTCCCCTTCGTTTCCCAAATAGTATTTCATGTGCGCGCTCCTTTCGGTATTTGCACTCATTATAACGTGGGATTTTCCCTGGGTCAATCGTTACCGCAGGACGCGGTCAAAGACCCGTGCGGCAGGAAAGGAGAGCACCAGGCAGAGCAGGATCTCCGCACCCATGTAGCTGCCGTTGTAGAGGAAGGCGTACCACCAGGGGCTCATGCTCTCCGGCGCGAAGGTCGCAAAGAACACCGCGCCCGAGAGAAAGTGGAAGAAAAAGCGTCCGACGCCGCCGAAAAGGACGCCCAGTTGCAGGTTCTTGACTGAGCCTGCCAGGCCGAGCGCGGCAAAGGCGAGCGGATAGTCCAGCAGGATTTGCAGGGGGTGGTAGATCTCGGGCTTTTGAATGAATTGCAGCAGGCCGTAGGCCAGGCCGCAGAGCAGGCCATTGCGCAAGCCGAAACGGTTGGCATACAAAAAGATGGGCAGCATGGAGGCCAGCGTGATACTACCGCCCATCGGCATGGAAAAGAGCTTGATATAGGACAGCACAAAGGCCAGCGCCATGCACATCGCGCCGTAGAGAAGGGTGCGCAGGTCTTTTTTCCTTTCGGGCTGCTCCTGTTTTTTCAGCCAAACCAACAGCACAACCAGCGCGACAGCGACCAAGGCCGCGCCGCCGACCCACAGCCAGTCGGTCAGGGTCATCTTGGCCAGCTTGGACCAGAGTGTGAATTTCATTTCATTCCTCCCAAATTAGATTCTTCGCTTCGCTCAGAATGACAGGCAAAGCACGCCCAAATAAAAAAGCAGCCTCTTCGCGCTGCATATAAAAGCCTCTTATAACCGCTTTCCTACGCTGGCATTACCCAACAGGTTCCAAGGGTGCTTCTCAGTCTTGTGCCAACCACAGAAGATGGAGTTGGCAACGCGACGCCCCCGCGCAGGAATACTGTATCATGATTTGGGCGTGGAGTCAACCGTTCACGCGGGATTGTTAAGAAAAAGAAAATCGCTCCAGTTTTTTTTTGGCGCGCTGGATCGCATTGTCCACGGATTTGGGCGGGCGGGACAGCAGCTCGGCAATGGAGGGGTAGGAATGGCCCTGCAAATAGAGGGAAAAGGCCTGCTTTTCCAGCGCGGACAGGTGCTGGCTGACATAACGCGCCGCCGCCTCATAGCTCTCCTTGCCGATCAGCAGTTCCTCGGGGTCGCAGACCCGCACATTGGCGAGCAGGTCCAACAGCGTGCGCTCGTTGTCCTGCTCGAAAACGGGCTGATTGAGGGATACATAGGTGTTCAATGGCGCGTGCTTTTTGCGGGTCGCGCTCTTGATCGCGGTCAGGATCTGGCGCGTGATACACAGGTCCGCGAAACTGTGAAAGCTGGCCGCCTTGTCCTTATCATACTCGCACACGGCCTTGTACAGTCCGATCATGCCCTCCTGCATGAGATCCTCATGATCCGCGCCGACCAAAAAATAGGTCCGCGCGCGCGCGCGCACCACGGGCTTGTAACGCTCGTACAACGCCCGCTCGGCGTCCTCGTCGCCTTGGCGTAACTGTTCAATTAAGGTTTCATCATGTAGATTTTCCATCATCACAGATTACGCATTACGAATTGTCCTGCCGTCTTTTTTCGAATAGCAGCACCGCCGCGGCCACGCCCGCGTTGAGCGAGCCGATGTGCCCTTCCATGGGAATGGACACGAGAAAGTCGCAGTTGTCCTTAACCAGCTTGGAGAGCCCCGCGCCCTCGCCGCCGATGACCAGCGCCAACGGCCCGTTTAGGCCCTGCTCGTACATGGGTCGGCCCGCCATATCCGCGCCCGCGATCCACAGGCCCGCGCGTTTGAGTTCGATGATCGCGGCGGAGACGTTCACGACCCGCGCGACCTTGACGTGTTCCGTCGCGCCCGCGCTGGCTTTGACGGCGGCGGCGGTGACCTGTGCGCTCCGGCGTTTGCCGATGACCACCCCGTGCACCCCCGCGCAGTCCGCGCTGCGGATAATCGAGCCCAGGTTGTGCGGGTCCTCGATTCCGTCCAGTACCACCACAAAAGGCGCCTGCCCCCGCTCTTTGGCGACGGCCAAAATGTCCGCCACATCGCAATAGGACACGCCGGCGGCGTAGGCTACGATGCCCTGGTGGTTGGCGGGCTTGCCGCCGTGGCCGAAGGGCAGGGTCAGCTCGTCTAATTTGCGCCGGTCGACCTCGCGGATTACCAGCTTGCTGTCACGCGCCAGGGAGACGATCTCACGCAGGGAGCCGTCCGGATCGGTCTGGACCAGAATCCGGTCAATGCTGCGGCCCGCGCGCACCGCCTCGCGCACCGCGTTGCGCCCGATGATCAGGAAGGGCAGCTCGTCCGCCCGCGTCTCGGGCGGCGGGGTCGGTTCGGGCGGCGGCACGGCCTCCCTCTTTGGTTTGCCGTAGCCTTCCCGCTTGCCATAGGTCTCGCGCGGACCGGCGGATTCCCGTCGCTGCTCGTATTTTCCCCGCTGCGACTGCGGCTTGTTCTCTTTCCCCTTGTATGGGGGCTTGCTCTCTTTCCCCTTGTATGGGGGCTTTTTGCTGTATGCCATAACTAACTCCTTATCTATAGCGTCATTGCGGGTCTTACCGTCATTGCGGGTTTGACCCGCAATCTCCCGTGTTTTTGCGAAGAACGAGATTGCGGCTCGGCGGCCGCAATGACGGTTAGGTGGGTAACGCCTTGCCCATCAGCTCGTCCAGCCGCGCGTCCGCGCCGGAAAGATACAAATGCCCCAGCAGGGCCTCCAAGCCAGTGGCGATACGGTACTCCGTCACGCTGGCGTTTTTCGGCACGGTGCCGCCGTGCGCGTTGCGCCCGCGCTTGAATACGGCCAGCTCTTCCTGTGTCAGCAGCGGTTCGAGCCGAAAATACGCCTCCGCCTGCCCATGCGCGCAGACCAGTTTTGCGGCCTCCAGGTGCAGCGCGTGCACGTCCGCGTCCCGCTCGTGCAACAGTTTGGTGCGCACAAAAAGATCATAGACCGTGTCGCCGACATAGGCCAATGTCAGCACCGACAGGGTTTGCGGCGCTTGCGGTTTTTCGATGTGCAGCGCGGTTGTAATGCGGTCGTGCGCATTCATACCAGTGCGATCGCGTCGATCTCCACCAGCGCGTCCTTGGGCAGGCGGCAAACCTGCACGCAGGCGCGGGCGGGATAGGGCGCGGGGAAATAGGTGGCGTAGACCGCGTTCACGGCGGCGAAGTCGTCCATGTCCTTGAGATAGACCGTGGTGCGCGTGACGTGTTCCGGACCCGCGCCGGAGGCGGCCAGAATGGCCATCACGTTCTTCAGGCATTGGTGCGCCTGAGCCGCGGCGTCCACGCCGACCAAAACCATGGTCTCGGGATCCAAGGGTGTCTGGCCCGAGACGAAGAGCCATTCGCCGCTGCCACGCGTGCCTTGGCTGTACGGGCCAAGCGCCTGCGGCGCTTGGGAAGTCTTGATTTCGCTTTTCATACTACATCCTTTCGTAAGTAATAAGGAATGGGGAATAAGTAATAATGTATGTGAAAACAGCTCCGCTGTTTTTTCATTTTATATACAGGCAACCCATCATTTGTGCGCCAGCACACCTCCATTATTACTTATTCCTTATTACTTATTCCTTATTATTTATTCCTTCAGTCGGCAGACGTCCACCCACCCCGCCACATTCTCAGCCAGGGATTCGAGTTCGGCGAGGGTCAGGCGCACGCAGCTGTTGCCGCTGCCGCAGGCGGGGTAGACACTGTCAAAGCGGGTCAGGGACTGGTCCAGCCAGACCGCAACCTCGGGCAAGATTGCAAAGGGGCAGACGCCGCCCACCGCGTGGCCGATGTGCTGTTCCACCTCAGGCGCCGAGAGCATGGTCGCCTTGCAGGCGAAGGTGTCGCGGAATTTCCGGTTGTCCACCCGCGCGTCTCCCGCTGCCACGACAAGGATTGGTTTGCCTCCGACCCAAAAGGACAGGGACTTGGCAATGCGCGCGGGCGCAACGCCCAGCGCCTCCGCCGCCAACGCGACGGTCTGGGTAGGTTTTTCAAATTCAACAATTTGGGGCGCTACTTCCCGGGTCAGAAAGTAAGCGCGCACTTTGTCTATTGACATATATCCTCCAAACTACAACCTACAATTGAGGAGACGGGCGCTTGGCGCCACCCGTTTTTTATCATATCAAATGATAGAAAACTGTAGAGCAGTTTTTTCTTTCATTGTACATTGTACATTCACGATCTCCCCCAGCTCCCGAACCGCGTTCAAAAAGGGCGTGTCGCGGTCCTTTAAGGCGGCCAGCACGCGGTAGGGCCCTTGCAAGACTTCCAGCACGCGAGCTTGAAAGGCAAGGGCGTCGGATTCCAAAATGCCCAGCTCGTCCATCAGCACCAGCGCGCCCGACGGGATATCCGAAAGCAGGGCCAGACCCAGGCCGTCGAACACCTCGGGGTGGGGACGGGCCAGGCGTTTTTCCGTGGAGATCAGATCGCCGATTCGATTTGTCTCCCCCATTTGCCGCTCTTTGTCACCGGCGGCGTAGAGATAGATATGGCCGTCGTCCTCCTTGCGCGTGACAAAGCCGTAAACCGGCCCGCCAATCTCTCCGGCCAGCTTTTGGATATAGGTGCTTTTGCCGCTGCCGCTCGGGCCGCAGACGAGGATGGGTTTCATGTCGGCAATTATATCACAAATAATTGCCAGACGCCAGATTCCAGTTGCCAGAAAAAAAGGGACGCATGAACGTCCCTTGATACTATATCCCGCGTGAGCGGTCCGGAATCCGGTGTCCGGAAGCTATCTCCCGACCATTGCGTAATTCTCGGGGTAGTACACGACGACCTTTTGGGCCTCCTCCAGCCAGTCGCTTTGACGCTGGCCCCAGACGACGTCCTGACGCTCGAGCAGGGCGGCGGCCGTCGCCGCTTCCAGTACGTCTTTGAGCGGCACGGGGCCGGCGGGCAGGATTTCAATGAGCTTGACGATGTAGAAGGTGCCTTCGATTTCGATGATATCGGAGAAGGCGCCCGCCTCCAGTTCCGCCGCCGCGCTCCACACCGCCTCCGGCACGGAGGGGTCGGTCTCGGTCAGGTAGAGATAGCGAATGTCTTTTGCCTCGTCCTTGTTGTACTTACCCATAATCGCGTCAAAGTCCGCGCCTTCCTCGGCCAGCTCCGCCGCGGCCGCGTCGGCCTTGGCTTTGGGGCCTTCGGCGAAGGTCTCATACAGCGCGTCCGTGTCAGCCTTGAGCTGCGCGTACTCGTCGCGAATCTCCTTGAGACGATCCGCGTCCGCGCCGCCCGCGAGCATGAGCTTGCCGTATTCGGCCTCCAGCTTGGCCATCGTTTCCTTGCCCGTGGTATAGGACTCGTCGACCTCTTCCTCGGACGCAATGGTGATCAGCGCGATTTTGGCGAAACCCTCGGGCACGGTCAGCGCGGGCAGGGTGGAAAAGCCTTGCTCGAACTGCTGCATATAGGCCTTAAAGTCAACGGGCGCTTCGGCGAAAGCCTCCTCATGCGCTTTGAGCTCGCCCTCGTACCAGGCCTTGACGTCCTCGTCGGAGACGGTCACGTCCAGGGCGACCTTGCCCTGCACCGCCTCGGTGAGCACCTGGTTGATCATGTCCTTTTTATAGTCTTCCAGATACTTGTCCAATGACATCTCGTCACCGTAATATCCCTTGATCTCCTCGTCGATCAAGGCCAGCGCGGCCTCTTCCAGCTCGGCGGGGTCGGTTGTTTCCTCGCCGACCAGGGTCATGTAATAGTCGATGATATCCTGCCGCTCGCCGGCGATGATATCGTCGATCTCAGCCAGCTGCACGTTGGTGAGGGTCACGCCCATTTCCTCCGCCTTCCAGAGAATGGCGTAGTTGGCGAGCATTTGGTCGAGCGCCATCTGCACATACTCCGCGATCTCCGCCTCGTCGGTGGGCGCGGGCATACCGTACTGCTGCATATAGCCGATGAACCCGTTATAGGCCGCTTCCAGCTCGCCGACCGTGGCGACAAGGTCGCCCAGCTTAAACGCGGGCGCGTCGGGATCTAATTTGGGTTTGTCCGCGTCCTTGTTCTTGTTGCAGGCCAGCAGGCCAACGACCAATACGGCCGCCAGGCAGAGAATGCAAATTTGCTTAAAAGTCTTCATGTTTTGTTTTCCTTTCGGGCGCACAGTTTAGGCGCACATTGCGGGTCTCCCTTTAAAAGCGTTAGGAGATTGGTGAGGATTTTTTGTCGCAGGCGCGGAGCAGGCGTGATACGTAGCAGGCGGCCTACGTTGAACGACGGCGACAATGTCGGCGGCAAAAAAGACCGCCAAGGTGCAACGCTTTTAAAGGGAAACCCGCATAAGACACCAATTACATTATACTGGATAATTCTCCATATCGCAAGAGATAAAACTGTGAAGATATTGTGGCAGTTTTTTGAGAATTTCGAGCGCGTTTTGCTCAGCCGTGTGGATCTCAATGGCGGGCGGGTCCGTGGCGAGCAGGCGCAGGTTTGCGTCGCGCGCAAGGATCGCGAGCAATTTGCCCCCGTCGGGCTGCGCAGACGCGTCATAGGTGAGCTTGACCAGCCCCGGCCGCACGCGCACCTCAGCCATTCTCGCCCTGCCCGCCAGCGCGCGCACCAGCGCGCCCAGCATAAGCGCCAGCGCGGGGTCCGGCGGGTCGCCGTAGCGGTCGATGAACTCACAGAGCAGGTCGTCATAACTCTCCTGCCCGTCGATACCCGCGATCCGCTTGTACATGGCCAGCCGCAGCAGCTCACTGCCGAAGATCTCGCGGGGCAGGTAGGCATCCGTTTCGATGTCGAGCGTGCTTTCCACGGGCGCGATTTCCTCTTCGCCCTTGGCCTCGCGTACCGCCTCGCGCATGAGTTTGACATAGTAGTCATAGCCGATATCCGCGATATGCCCGTGCTGTTCCGCGCCTAAAAGGCTGCCCGCGCCGCGGATCTCCAGGTCGCGCATAGCCAGCGCAAACCCCGCGCCGAACTGCGTGAACTCACGAATGGCCTGCAGGCGTTTGTTGGCCTGCTCAGACAGGACCCGCGCCTCCTGCACCGTGAAATACGCGTAACCCAAACGGTCGCCGCGCCCCACGCGCCCGCGCAGCTGATAGAGCTGGGCCAGGCCCATTTTGTCCGCCTCGAGCACGATCAGCGTGTTCGCGTTGGGGATATCCACCCCGCTTTCGATGATGGTGGAGGTGAGCAGCACGTCCGTCTCGCGGCCCAAAAAACCAAGCATGGCCTTCTCCAGCTGCCGTTCATGCATTTGCCCGTGCGCCATGTCGATCCGCGCCTCGGGCACAAGTTTTTTGAGGCGCGCGAGGGTCAGCTCCATGCCCTGCACGCGGTTGGAGACGACAAAGGCCTGGCCGCCTCTGCCCAGCTCCCGTCGCAGGGCGGTGACCAGGAGTGCGTCGTTGTACTCGGTGACAAAGGTCTGCACCGGATAGCGCTTGGGCGGCGGCGTCTCCATGAGCGAGATGTCTCGAATGCCCGTCATGGACAGGTTGAGCGTGCGCGGAATCGGCGTGGCGGTCAGTGTCAGCACGTCCACCGTTTCGCGCAGGGCCTTGATCCGCTCCTTGTGGTTCACGCCGAAACGGTGTTCCTCGTCGATGATCAGCAGACCCAGGTCCTTGAAGTGAATGTGTTTGCCGAGCAGCGCGTGCGTGCCGATGACCAGGTCCAGCGCGCCGGTCTTGAGCTTGCCCGCCACTTCCTCGCGCTCCTTGGGCGAGAGAAAACGCGACAACAGGCCAATCCGAATGGGGAAGTCAGAAAAACGTTCGGTCAGCGTGTTGAAATGCTGCTGCGCCAGAATCGTCGTGGGCACGAGGAAAGCCGCCTGCTTGCTGTCCTGCACCGCCTTGAACACGGCGCGCAGCGCGACTTCGGTCTTGCCGTAACCCACGTCGCCGCAGAGCAAGCGGTCCATGGGGCGCGGGCTTTCCATATCCGCCTTGACGTCGATAATCGCCTGCTTTTGGTCGGGCGTCTCCTCGTAGGGGAAACGCGCCTCAAGCTCACGCTGCCAGTCGTTGTCGGAGGAGAAGGGAAAACTCTGCCGGCCCGCGCGGGCCGCGTAGAGAGCGGACAGGTCCACGGCCAGTTTTTTGGCCGCCCCGCGCGCGCGGTTCACGCGGCTCTGCCACTCGCCCCCGCCCAGCTTGGAAAGCTGGGGTTCGACACCCTCTCCCCCGCCGATGTATTTTTGGACGCGGCTCAACTGGTCGGTGGGGATATACAGCTTATCCGTGCCGCGATAGGCCAAAAGCAGATAGTCGCGGCTGGCGCCCAAAGCCGTAACCTGC
The DNA here is from genome assembly GCA_009783775.1 of Clostridiales bacterium. Lineage (GTDB taxonomy): Bacteria > Bacillota > Clostridia > Christensenellales > CAG-138 > WRCT01. Next base: position 9,061 of record WRCT01000001.1, read on the forward strand.
TCGATGCCCACAAAGCGGCCGATACCGTGCGCCTCGTGCACGACAAAGTCGCCCGGTGTCAGATCGGCCACGCGCGTCCCGCCCGTTTTTTTGGCGGTCGGTTTGGTGAATTTTTTATAGAAGAGTTCCGCTTGCGTGAGCACGGTCAGGCGGGTCTCGGGAAAGACAAAACCGCAGGGCAGGTTCTGACCCAGCACCAGAATCTCGCCGCGCACGGGCGGACGGGTCAGCGTCTCGGCCCAGCCGTGGGGCACATCTTCCATGGCGAACAAGTCGCGGATACGTCCCGCAGCCTCGCCCGCATAGATCACCACGGCGTCGCCATGCGCCTTGCTCCGGTGCGCCTCATTTGCCAGCGCGGTCAGATCGCCCAGGTGCTGCGGCGCGGCGTGGGCGTCGAAACGCACCTGCGTCGGGTGGGAGAATGCGGGGCTGGCGCGAAAGAGGGAATAGAGCGCGGCGGCGGTTTTCCCGCCCAGCGCGGGGGCAATATCCGACCCGTCCCCCAGCAGTTCGGCCTGGGCAGGGTGTCCCTCGCCCCGCTCCAACATGGACGCCACAGTCTCGAGAAAGAGCGTTGCGGCGGTCGCGGCCTCGTCCAGTACGCGCTGCGGCTCGGCGCAGAGCAGGAAGGTCTCGTCGGGCAGGTAGGAGAACAGGGAATCGGTTTTTGCATACAGCAGTGGCAGCAGCACATCCGCGCCCACGCTGGGAAGGCCCTGCTCCCAGGCCTCGCGCTGGAAGGCGAAGCCCTCCGCCTCGCCAAGTGCGGCAAGGGCGCGGTCTATGGCCTCTCTTGGCTGCGGGGTTTCAAAAGCGGGCGGCAACAGGACCGCGTCCGACACCGCCACGGCGCGCTGGGTTTGGGGGTCAAAGCTGCGGATTTGGTCAATCTCGTCCCCGAAGAATTCCAGGCGGACGGGCAGGCTTTCCTGCGGCGGGAAGATATCCAGAATATCGCCGCGCATGGCGCATTGTCCGCGCCCCTCGACCAGCGCCACGCGCTCGTAACCCGCCGCGATCAATTGGGCCAGCAGGGCGCGGGGGTCCTGCGTCTGGCCCAAGCGCGCGCTTTGCTGCATGGCCAGGAACGCGTCCTTGGGCGCCAGCCGTTCGGGCAGAGCAGCCGCGCAGGTGACAAACAGGGTGGGGATCGAAAGCGCCAGCCGCGACAGGGTCGAGAGCCGCGCGGCCCGACGCTCGGCGGACACGGCCGCCACATGAGTTAAAGGCAGATCGCGCGGCAGAAAAAGCTGCGCCTCGGGCACATAGGCCAGCAGCTCCTCGTGGATACGGGCCGCCTCGCGCTCGGTGGGGGTGATGTACACCAAAGAGTGGACAGTAGGGCGGGGGCTTGCTCCCGCCGTTTCATACAAAGCTGCCAGCACCGGCGCGCGGGCGGGCTCGGGCAGGCCGAATACAGCCGTCGGGCCGCGCTGATTGCGCAGCGCGTCCAGCAGCCCGCGATAGGCGGAGTCGGAGGTAATGCCGTGTAATATGGGGTTCATTTGCTGTTGAATTTGGCCTGGGCGGCGTCCAGCTTGCCCGCGAGAATCAGGGTCACGGCCTCGGCCGCGCGATCATAGGTCGTGGCGAGAATCTTTTGCTCGTCCTTGCCGGGGCGTTTTAAGACATAGTCGCGCAGCTGCAGGGAGGTATCCTGCCCGACGCCGATGCGCACGCGCGGGAAGTTCTCCGTGCCCAGGTGGGCCAGAATACTGCGCATACCGTTGTGTGAGCCGCCGGAGCCATGGCCGCGCACGCGCAGCGCGCCCACGGGCAGGGCCACGTCGTCATAGAGCACGATCAGATTTTCCGGCGGAATCTGATAGTAGCGCAGGGCCTGGCCGACCGCGTCGCCGCTGAGGTTCATATAGGTTTGGGGCTTGAGCAACAGCACCTTTTTTCCGTCGACGGTGCCCTCGCCCGTTAAGGAAGAAAACTGTTTTTTCTTTATGGAGATACGCGCCAACTCCGCGAGTTTGTCCAACGCCAAAAAACCCGCGTTGTGGCGGGTTTTGCGATAAGAGAGGCCGGGGTTGCCAAGTCCAACAATGAGATACATTTATAATACTAATCCCCCATTAAAACATTGTATCTTGGCGGCCTTTTTTGCCGCCAGCTTTGTCGCCGTCGTTCAACGTAGGCCGCCTGCTACGTATCGCTCCTGCTCCGTGCTGGCGGCAAAAAATCCTCACCAATCTCCTAATGCCTTAATGGGAGACTAGTATTCAATGCTCCATGCGCCGCATTTGGCGGTAGCGTCTGCGCTCCGCCATACGCAAGGCGGTGTCCTCGGGGTTCTCGCCCAGGTAGGTGAGCATATCCTCCACCTGCATGAGCTTGGAGGCGATTCGGGCGTTGCGGGAAATGGAAATGACATAGATCGCCAGTGCCACCAGCCCGAACAGGAGGGTGACGACGATCATCAGCTCGAAGAAGGTGGGCGGCCGGTCGCTCATGGTGATACCCGAGATGACGGAGAGCAGGGTATTCGTTTCGGCGTCGGTAACGGATTTTGTCAGCGCCATGGCAAAACCCATCATCACGCCCCAGAGCAACAAAATGCCGAAGGCGTAGAGGGAGACGCGGTCGCGCCGCTTTTGCCGCGTCTTGTTTTGGCGCGCCAGTTTCTGCCGCAGCTCAAAACGCTGCTGCTTTAGATACAACTCCCGCTCTTTTTCGTCCAGTTGTTCGTAATGGGCTTTGTTCAAACAAATCCTCCGCGGAGATTTTCATTGGCAGCCAATAGTATATCCCCGCACTTTTTCCAGTATAACAGCGCCGCGCGCAAAGGTCAATAACGGTCAGCCCATGAGAGTGGTCAATGTGCGTTGTTTATACCCATACGTCATTGCGGACTTGATCCGCAATCTCAGTTAGTATTGGGATTGCGGGTCAAGCCCGCAATGGGAATCGCTGATTAACGCAATTCCCGCGTAGGGGCGGCTATTAGCCGCCCGCGAAACCGCCTGTTTACGCACGTTATGCGGGCGATTGATAATCGCCCCTACGCGAACGGGTACTTAATCAGCGATTCCAATGACGAAAACAACGCAATTTGTCCACTCCCTCAGCCCATCACGCGAGAAAAGCGAGCCAGCCCAATATCGTCTGGGCAAACGCGCCGATCAGGCAGGCGCCGGCCACGGCCAAGATCAGGGTCATCCAAAGCATGGCGCGGCCATAGTTGCGCTTGCTTTTCGTCTGCGCGCCGAACGCCCAAACGAAGAGCATGATGATGTTCACAACGGGAATCAGCGTCAGAAAAAACGTGCCAATCCAATTGCCTACGGATACCGCTTTTTCACTTTCATAATATTCAGCCATGATAGTTCCTCCTGTTTTTTATGTTGCGCTCTCCTTCCGTGAGATTGCGGATCAAGTCCGCAATGACGTCAGCGCGTTATTGTGGTTTGTCGTCGGTGTAGATGCCCGTTAAGGCGGACTTGGGCACATAGCCGATTTGGCTGGTCTCCAGCACGCGGACCTTGTACCAGTCGCCCGTTTCGGCAATGATGCCCACGTTTTGCCCGACGGTCAGCAGGCAGAGGCTCGCGCTGCCGGCGGAGGCCGTAGCGCGCAGGACGGCAAAGTTCGTCTGCACCGCGCCGTAGGCGACAATGCGGTCGCCCGCCAGGGTGATCAGATTGTGGAACACATAACCCGTCTGGCCCTTGTCCGCGCCCGAAGTTACGGTGACGCGGTACCAATCGCCGATCTTTTCATGGACGTCCAGCTCGGTCCGCCGCTCCAGGCTGGCCAGGGCGGCGCCTTGGGTCGAGGGCCCGGGGCGCAGGTTGACATAGGACGCGGGAATCGTGGCCGTGGTGGTTAACCCCTCCGGCCACGGTTTGCCCGTGGGCGCGGGCGCGCCCAGGCCCGTTAAGGCGTCGGCGGGCACAAAGCCCTCCCAGCCCAGGGACAGCACGCGGATTTTACAATAGCCGCCCGTGGTGGACAGCACGCCCACCTGCGTGCCCGCGGCAAGACTTAAAGCCGCGCCGTTATGGAGCAGCGCGGGGAAGTTCTGCCCCGCTCCGCTGCGCACCGTCACCGTGCTTGCCGTGGTGGCAAAGAGCACGACGGGCGTATTCGTCAATGAAATGACGGAGTTTTGCACAAAGCCGGTCAGGCCCGCGTACGCGCCGGACATACCCTGCACCTTGTGCCAGCCGGCCGGCGTGTTCATTTCCAGCACATAGAGCGGGATATCCCGCCCCATCTTGACGATGAGCGCGGAGGTGGTCGAGGCCGTGGTGTAGAGATTGGAGGAAGAGCTTGTCGTGACCGCTTGGGCGCGCACGCCTTCCGGCACGGGCACGACCGCCTGGGCGGGTGCGCTCGGCGCGGTGTCCACGTTGTACAGAAGGTTGATATACTCTTTGAGGATAAAGCCCTCCAGCCCGTTGCTGTACAGGCGGACCTTGTACCAGTCGCCGCTTTGCGACAGGATCCCGACCAGCTCGTAGCGTGTATTCAGCGTAGCCAGCAGCGTCGCGCTGTGCGCGGCCGTCGCGCGCAGGGGCGCGGGCGCGGGGTTGATCTCGCCGAAGGCCGCCAGGCGCGTGTTCGTCAGGGTGACGCCGGACGCCAGGCAATAGCCGATGACCGGCGGGGTGGTTTGGGTCTGCACCCTGTACCAGATCGTGCTGCCCTCCGTCACCTTTTCAAAGACGAAGAGCGCTTGATTGCGGGTCAATGTGCTGAGGATATTGTGCGTCGCGGCGGTGGGAGAGGTCCCCACCACGAGCGGCGCGCTGCGCAGATAGACCGTCGCGGCGTTCACCGAGCCCAGGGCCGTGGTAAAGTCGGGCGCGGTCTGGACACCGGGCGCGGGTGTTGCGCCGGGGACGAGCGTGGCGCCGGGGACGGGCGGCGGCGTGGCGCCCGGCAGGTAGGGAGAGACGTCCGCGTCCACGGCGACGAGGGAGGCCGCGTCAAAGAAAATCTTTTGAACATACCCGACCGTCGCCGCGCTTGACAGCAGACGCACCTTGTACCAGTCGCCGCTTTGGGCCAGGATCCCGACCTTTGTGCCGGCGGGGATCAACACCAGCTCCGTGCCGGTCGCCGAGGCGGTCGGCATAAGCGGCGCGGCGATTAAAATATCCGACCGGATCGTGCCGTAATAGGTCAGGCGGTCTGTTCCCATGGTGACGTAGGAGGGGGAATCGGAGATCCAGCCCCGCTCGCCGGTGGTCTTGACCTGCACATAGTACCAGTTGTTGTAGCGCACAAAGAGATAGACCACCGTGCCCTTGGTCAGCGGTTTGATGATCTTGTGCTGTGTGCCGGGTCCCTCACGCAGATTTAAGATGCTCGCGTTGATGGTGCCCCAGGCGGTCATGCCGTCCGCGCCCGTAGGTTCCGCCGGAGGCGCGGGCGTGGCCGTCGGCGCGGGGGTCGGCGTGGCCGTCACTGCGGGGATCGGCGTGGGCGTGGCGGCGCCGGTGCGCGTCACATAGGGGTCCGAAACCCAGCCCTGCTTGCCAGTGGACAGCACGATAACATAGTTCCAGACGCCGGTCTTGCGCGATTCATAGATGCCCACCTGGGTATTCTTGGCCAGTTTGGCCATGCTGGTATAGTTGGTGCCGGGCCCCTCGCGGAAGTTTACGTCCGTCGCGTTGATGAAACCGTACGCGCTGAAGACCGGCTCCGGCGTGGACGCGGGTGTCGGCGTCGGCGTGGCCGTCGGCGTGGGAGAAGGGGTCATACCCGTAGGCGTCGGCGTGGCCGTGGGCCTGGGCGTGGCGTTCGGGTCCGGCGTTGCGGGCGGCAGGGTGTCAATATCGACCAAAAAGCGCAGGATAGCCGCCGCGTCCGCCGCGGAGACGGGGGCCGTGCCTCTTGTCACCTTGGCGTTGACCAGGGGCAGGCCGCCCAAATCACTCAGCTGCACCAGCCAGCGCAGAATCAGCGCGGCGTCCGCCGCCGTAACCCTTCCGTCGCAGTTGACGTCGCCCAAAAGCGACGGGCTGCCGTCCGGACGGACCGTGGGAAAGGGCGTGGGCGTCGGGGTGGGGGACGGGCTGGGACTGGGCGTCGGGCTGGCCGTGGGAACCGGACTGGCCGTCAGGGTCGGGCTGGGGGTCGGGCTGGCCGTGGGGACAGACGTCGGGCCGGGCGTCGAGGGCGTGCCGGTATAGGAGGCGGTTTTTATGCCGTTCCAGGTTGCGCCGCCGACCGGCCAATGGGCTGCCTGGCTTGAAAGAAAATACAGGGTCAGGTCGGGACTGGTGCCGGTAAGCGCAAGGAAACCCAGCGTGGGCGGCCTGCCTTCAAAATAAATCGCGTAAAGATTTTCGCAGTAATAAAACGCATATTCATCAAAGCGGATGGTGGTGCTTTGAATGGTTACGACGGACAGATTTGCGCAGCCATTAAACGCCCGATCTCCAATGGTTGTCACAGTGCCGGGAATCGTCACGCCGGTCAATTCGGGTTTGCCGGAAAACACGTCGTTCCCAATGGCGGTCACAGGGCTGCCGCCGAGTGTAGCGGGTATCGTTACCTGCGCCGCGGTGCCGGTGTATTTTGTGATGGTAGCCGCGCCGGAGTTTACGACATACTCAAAGTCTCCGCTTGTCGCGGCCAGGGCCAGAGCGGGCAGGATCGCCAAACACATGACAATCGCCAAAGCCAATGCTAAAATTCGTTTCATTTTCAAAAGTCTCCTAAATTATTTTCAGGTCACTTGGAAAGTATGTATGTTCACAGTATTATGTAATTGTATATTTTAATACAAAAGATGGTTGATTGTCAATATTGTCAACAGGATTTGCTTGTGGTAAACTGTTTTTAATATGTCGAAACAAGTCAATAAAAGAAAAAGAATCAAGGGAAAGCGACTGCCCGCGAAACCGCTGCGCCCGCTTTTGGAGAGCATACTGGTCTTTTGGCGCGGTAAGCTGAGGACAAAATACGGTCTGACGGTGGACCGCGAGGCCCTGCGCGGCGTGAAACCGCCCTTTATTGTGGTGTTCAACCATGTGGGCGATGACGACCAGTTTGTCGCGGGCACCGCGCTGCACCCCGTTATGCCCAACTACATGATGTCCAACTGGGCGGAGCACAGCTTTCCGCTGGCGCCGCTGTCGAAAGTGGCCGGCGCGATCCACAAGATCCGTTTCGTGCCGGACGTGCGCGCGGTCATGGCGGCCAAGCGCGTGCTCAAGGAACGCGGCGGCGTGGTCGGCGTCGCGCCCGCAGCCAGCTATTCCATCGACGGCACGCCCAGCTATTTCGACTACGGCATCGCAAAGTTCTGCAAGATGTTCAAGGTGCCCGTGTTCGCCCTGCGCATGGACGGGCTGTATTTCTTCCACAACCGCTTTTCGGGGCGGCAGCTCTGCAGGCTGCACGGCGCGGTGACCCGCGTGTTTGACGGGCCGGAACTTAAGGACATGGCGACCGAAGAGGTTTACAAACGCCTGTACGAGGCCTGCGATTTCAACGACTTTCAATACCAGCGCCGCGTGATGGCGCCCGTGATCGCCAAAGACGACAACCTGGCCGAGGGCATGGAGTATGTGGCCTATCGCTGCCTGCGCTGCGGGGCCGAGTTCCAAACCGAGGGCAAGGGCAATGTTTTAACTTGCTCAGCCTGCGGCAACGCCCTGCGCGTGAACCGATATTATTTCTTCGAGCCCCATTCCTCGCCCTGCGCCTGGGTGGAGGAGCTGAACCAATGGACGCAGTTCCAGCGGCAGCTGGTGGCCGAAGAGATCGAAAAAGAGGATTTTCATATCAGCTGCGACTGCGCGCTCTATCGGTTTACCGAGGGCAAGAAATACGGCGTGACGCGTTACGGGCGGGGCAGACTGCGCCTGGACGCCTCGGGCTTTACCTATACCGGCACGGACAAGGACGCGGGCGTAACCTATCATCACCCTCTGGCGGACACCTATTATGTGGGCAACGACACCCGCGTGTATCTGAGCGTGGACACGCCCAAGCGCAGCTATCAGTACCGGCTGGACAATATGAAGATGGGCGCGAAATACCTGCTGGCCCTAACCGCGCTGCGGGAGAAATACCATCCCTACTTCCCCGACGAGGCGGAGTGGCGGCGGGGGCTGGTTACGAATACCGAATTTACAATTCATAATTCATAATTTGGTGACAAGAAAAAACTGCCCACAGCGGGCAGTTTTTTCGCGGGCGGCTATTAGCCGCCCCTACGCGTAGGGGCGATTATCAATCGCCCGCTATCATCTAAAATCCCCAAAAGCGTATCACATTCAGCATGGGCTCAAAACCGTCATAGATATTGTCCAGCCAGTCGGGGGTGGGCGGGTATACCGGACCGCTGAAGGATTCGGCAAGAACCAACCCCAAAATAAGAACCACAACATAGAGCAGCCAAAACCCGGCGGCGACCGCGCCGCAGGCGATGCCCGCAGTGGCGAAACCGTTGCCGCCCTCACCCGTTTGCTTGATCCGCTTCTTCGCGACAATGCCCAGGATAAGGCCGACAATGCCCGACACGCCGCAGCAAATAAAGCCGCAGATGCCGCAGATCATGGACGCGACCGCCATGCCGTTCGGTTTGCCTGCCGGTGTGGGTTGCGCGGTGGCATAGTCCGCGCTCGGCGCGGGTGCGGGCGCGGCGGGCTGGGCCCCCAAAATGGTGTTCGAACCGCAGCCGTGGCAGATCAGCGCATTGTTTTCCAGTTCTTTTCCGCAGTAGTTACAAAACATTTTCTTGTCCTCCTCTATTTTTCCTTACGATATACAGTATAACCCCGATTCCGAAAAGAAACAAGGCCAGCGAGACATATTGCGAGGTGGAGAGGCCCGCGTATACGCCGCGCACCGCGTCGCCGCGAAAGAACTCCAGCACAAAACGCCAGACCGAATAGGCCAGCAGGTACACGGCGACGGTCAGTCCGCGCTGTCGGGCCCGCACAAACAGCAGCGCCAGCGCGATGGCCAGGATGACCAGGAATACGGCCTCCAGCAACGGCACCGCCAGCAGCGGCACATTGGGCGGCGCGCCCAAGGAGACCTCGGGATAGACAATGGCAAAGGGGTGCGCGGCGCAGACCTCCTGCCCGTAGCAGCAGCCGCCCATCAGACAGCCGATCCGGCCGAGGGCATGGCCCAAAGCCAACGGCGCGGCGGCGACGTCCAGCATGGGCAACAGGGGAATATGAAACTTGCGGCAGAAAAAGAGAATGCCCAGAAAACCGCCGATCACGCCGCCGTAAAAGACCATCTCGCCGAAGAGATAATACACCAGCGCCTCGGCTGTCCAGTGCTTGGCGGCGTTCCAGTGAATGGCGACCTCGACGATCTTGGTCAAGGGCCGAAACAAAAACGCGCCCGCCAGCGCCGCGCCGATGGCGATCAAGAAAATGTAAGAGAAGTTTTCACGGACCAGCGCGTCGCCTTTTTTGCGGGCCAGAAAAACGCCCAGTCCATATGCTGCCAGCGCGCCAAAAATCAAGGACAGGCCGTAGGCGGGAAGTTCCAAACCAAAGACATAAAAAATGGGGTGCATGGGGTTACCTCATTGAAAAAAATGCAACACCCGAAAGACTCGGATGTTGCATCTCGTTGGGAAACGCTTAATACGAATAGTACTCCCAGGGGATCTCGTTCAGGGCGCGGCAGGCGATGCAGACGATGCAGGTGGTGATCAGCACCGAAACCGCCAGGCCGATGATGGAGCAAATGATGCCCGCCGTGGCCATGCCGTGGGGCGCGCCTTGCTCCTTCAGCTGCTTTTTGGACACGAGGCCCAAAATCAGACCGACGATCGCGCAGGCCCAGCCCGCGTAGGGAATGCAGCCGAGAATGCCGAGGACCATCGAGGCGATGGACAGACCCTTGCCTTTAGGCGCCGGGGGTTGCGGTTGATACATTGGGGGTTGTTGTTGATACTCCATTAAGAAATCCCTCCTAAAATTTTTTCATTGGGTTGTCTTTCGATACCCGACTACAGTATATGCAGGGACGCCGCTTTTGTCAAGTTCTTTTGGACGGTCGAGCGGATTTTCGGCTATCGCTCATATTTCTTAAAAACCCCTTGACGAATCAATCAGAAGTGGTATTCTTATTGTATAAATATGGGAGAGGGGGCTTGTTTATGGACAATCGCGCGTTTCATTCGATCAGCTACGGGCTGTTTCTGCTGACGGTCCGCGACGGCGAGAAGGACACGGGCTGCGTGGTCAATACCTTTATGCAGCTGACTTCTTCACCGGGCCGCGTGGCGCTGGGGCTTTCCAAGGCCAACTACACGCACGAGGCGCTGACGCGCACCGGCAAGTGTAATGTCACGGTTTTGGCGGGCAATACGCCCTTTGCCACCTTTGAGCGGTTCGGCTTTGCCAGCGGCAAAAGCGTGGACAAGTTCGCGGGACTGACGCCCGCCCGCACTGAAAACGGGATCGCCTACTTGCCCGAGACCGCCTGCGCGGTGTTCTCCTGCGCGGTGGTTTCCGCCGCCGACTGGGGCACGCACACCCTGTTTGTGCTGGACGTGACGGACGCGCAAGGCTTGAATAAGCTGGCGCCTTTGACCTACGCGGACTATCACAAAAACGTCAAGCCCAAGCCCGAGGCGCAAGTCAAAACAGGCTGGCGCTGCCGGATCTGCGGCTGGGTCTATGAGGGCGAAGACCTGCCGCCGGACATCATCTGCCCCATCTGCAAGCACGGAGCGGTGGATTTTGAGAAAATAGTATAAATAAGAGAGGAGAAACAATCATGGATTTGAAAGGGAGCAAAACGGAACAGAACCTGATGACGGCCTTTGCGGGCGAGTCTCAGGCGCGCAACAAGTACACCTACTATGCCTCGGCCGCACGGAAAGAGGGCTTTGTGCAGATCGGCGATCTCTTTGAGGAGACGGCAAACAACGAAAAGGAACACGCGAAGATTTGGTTCAAGCACCTGCACGGCGGCAGCGTACCGAACACGGCCGCGAATCTGGCGGACGCGGCGGCGGGCGAGAACTATGAGTGGACCGAGATGTACGCGGGCTTTGCCAAAGAAGCGCGGGCGGAGGGATTTGATCAGATCGCGGCCCAGTTTGAGATGGTCGCCAAGATCGAAAAAGAGCACGAGGCGCGCTACCGCAAGCTGCTGGCGAACGTCGAGGGCGGCGAGGTCTTTATAAAAGGCGATGTGCAGATTTGGGAATGTTCCAACTGCGGCCACCTGCACGTGGGCGACCGCGCGCCGGAGAAGTGTCCGGTTTGCGCGCACCCGCAGGCGTACTTTATGATCCGGCCCGTCAATTATTGACGGAATGTACAATGTACAAACTACAAACTACAATTGTGGTAACGGGGCATTCTGCCCCGTTTCTTATTTGATAAATTTTACAAATTTTGTGCAACCTTTTTTCACAATATGTGGTATTATGTATATGTTGTATGGCTATAATTTGTGTGTAATGCTAAAAATAAAGAAAAACACAGAGTGTTTTTTTCCTCAATTGTAGTTTGTAGTTTGTACATTGTAGTTTTTTGTATTGTAGTTTGTAGTTTGGAGAAAATATGGAACAAAGCCCTGCCGGCCCATTCATCGACATTCGCGGCGTGACAAAGGTCTACCATGTGGGGGACGTGGATGTGCACGCCCTGCGCGGCGTGGATTTGCAGATCAAAAAAGGCGAGCTTTGCTGCATTGTCGGGCGCAGTGGCTCGGGCAAGTCCACCCTCTTGAATGTGCTGGCGGGTTTGGAGCGCGTGACCGCGGGCGAGATCACCATCGCGGGCCAGCGTTTGGACAAAATGTCCGAGGCCGAGATGATTTTGTTTCGGCAGAAATATGTGGGGTTTGTGTTCCAGTCCTTTAACCTCATGCCCTACTACACCGCGCTGGAGAATGTGGCCTTTCCCCTGTCGTTTCGCGGTATGCCGCAAAAGGAGCGCAACGCGCAGGCGTTGGATATCCTGACGCAAATGGGTTTGGAGACGCACCAGCGCCACAAGCCGGCGCAGCTCTCCGGCGGACAGCAGCAGCGGGTGGGGATCGCGCGCGCGCTGGTGGGGCGGCCCGAGCTGGTCTTTGCGGACGAGCCCACGGGCAACCTGGACTTTGCCACAAGCGATGAAGTCATGCACAGCATTCGGGATATCTGTAGAGCGCAGAACAAGACGCTGATCATGGTCACGCACGATCAGCATATCGCGGAGTTTGCGGACCGGACGATTCAGTTGTTGGACGGGAGAGTAGTGGACAGTTGACAGGGGACAGTTGACAGTTGAGGAAAAAACAGCTCTGCTGTTTTCTATCATTTGATAAAATTAAAAACGGGCGGCGCAGGCGACCGTTACCACAATTGTAGTTTGTACATTGTAGTTTGTAGTTTGAAATAACGGGAGGATGTTATGAAAAAATATTTCGTGTTTTTACTGGCGATGCTGTTGCTGTTGGCGCCGGCGGCGCTGGCGGCGGAGGGGGATACGCCGATGTTTACCTCCGGCGCGCTGACCTGGCCCATCGGGATCGACGTGGCGGCGGCGGGCGGGATAGGCGCGCCCAAAGGGGAACGCAACAAGTCGCTGACGATTGAGTTGCCGCTCACCAACCTGGGCAACAAGCCGCTGTATTTTGTGTCCATCACGCCCGAGGTCACCATCAATCTCGAAACCTTTCCGTTCGAGATCAAACAGCTGGACTACACGACGAAATACAACGGGACCCTGGGCCAGGGCGCGCCCTGGTTTGTGAGCTATACCTTCACCGTGGCCAACTATGCCACGCGCGGGATCAAGCAGGTGAACTTTATCCTCTCCTACCGCGAGGAAGACTCGCTGAAGGTCGAGCCCCAGACCATTATCCTGCCCGTCTTTGTGAACATCACGCGCGGATACTCGCCGGGCGGGGGCGGCGGCACGGTACGGCCCATGCCCAAGCTGATCGTGGAGAAGTTTTCCTTGAGCGAGGACAGGCTGTTTGCGGGCGAGAACTTTACGCTGACCATGTATCTGCGCAACACCTCGACCACGGAGGGCATTCGCAACCTGGAGATCAACATCGGCGACCCGAGCGGCACGATCCTGCCCGGCGGGTCAGGCTCGGGCACCATGTTTGTTGACGCCATCGGCAAAGATGAAACCATCGCGCAGGAGATCAAACTCCAGTCCGCGCCGGACGCGGACGCGAAGGCCTATACGCTGTCCCTCTCCTTCGGTTATGACGGGGCGACAAGCCGCCAGCCGTTCACGGCGGAGACCACGATCACCCTGCGCATTTCCCAGCGGCTGCGCGTTAAGGCGGACGACCCCGTCTCCTTCGGCGAGCCCTGGGTCGGCCAGCCCTATGACCTGTATATGAACGTCTATAACATGGGCAAGTCCATCGTCTACAACTGCGCGATCTCGGTCGAGGGGCCGGGTATGTCCATGTTAGAGCCCTTCTTCGGCGGCAACCTTGCGCCGGGCGGCACCCTGGGCGCGGACTTTGCGCTGATGTTCGAGCAGGGCGGTTTTTTGCAGGGCGAGATGGTCGTGTCCTATGAGGACGTGTACGGCGAGCTGTTCGAGCAGCGCATTCCGTTCGAGCGTTTTGTCAATGAGGAATTTTACAATCCCGATGGGGATTTCGGTATCGACGGGCCGGCCTTCCCCGACATCGGAATGCCCGATATGCCCACGCGTCCGGTGAGGCGGACCGGCAATCTCACGCTCTGGCTGCTCATCGGCGGCGGCGCGGTGGTGCTGGTCGGAGGCGGACTGACGGCGTTCTTTTTGATCCGCAAGAAACGGAAGGGGAACGGATAGGAAACGAAACCGCGAAACACGCAAGCGGTAGCGGTATCCGTCATTGCGGGCCCCGACCCGCAATCTCTCTGCTTTATTTGCTCAGAGATTGCGGATCAAGTCCGCAATGACATAAAAAGAGGCTTTCGTGTTTTTCGCGGTTAAATAAATCGTAACATTTTTATGGAGGATTGATATTAGTGCGTCCCTTTGACCTGCTGCGTGTCGCGTTTTTGAATCTGTGGCGGCGCAAGCTCCGCGCGTTTTTGACCGTGCTGGGGCTCGTCATCGGCATCACGGCGATCGTCGTCATGGTGTCGCTTGGCATTGGCATTGAGCAGGCGACGATGGATCTTTTCGCGGGCACGGGCAGCCTGCTGATCATTGAGGTCTCGCCCTGGCGCTGGATCGAGACGCCGGGCGGCGGCGGCACGGGCACGGAGACCAAATTAGACGAAAAGAGCGTGGAGGCCTTCCGGCAGATACCGGGCGTGCGGTCCGTCATGCCGCTGGTGGAGGCCTGGGGCATGATCACCACAAGCCGCTTTACCACCAGCGTCAGCATTTTAGGCGTCGACGAGGAGACCGCCGTGGATTTCGGCTTTGACCTGGCCGAGGGGCGGCTGCCCACGCACCAGCGCGGCTCGCGCAATTTTGAGATGGTGTTCGGCAACTGGGTGTTGGACAGTTTTTACAACCCGAAAAACGGCAATCCGGCGATCGACCGCGAAGGCAATTCCATGATCAAGATGACCAACCGCTTTCGCATGACCTTCGACTGGATGAACATCTACGACACGGGCGGTATGCCCCCGCCGGAGAATTACTCGCCGGGCCGGTTTTATAACATTACGCCCGTGGGGCGCATGGATCAGATGAGCAACCGGTTTTCGTTTTACAGCCTGATGGACGTAAACGCGTTGGAACAACTGATTCGCGAGAACCGTGATTTTATCGGCCAGCAGCCGGGCGGCGGCTACAATCAGGTGCTGGTCAAGTGCGACGACTTAAACAGCGTGGCCTCGGTAAAGATGGCGATCGACGCGATGGAATACGGCACGTTCAGTATGCTGGACGCGGTGAACGCGGCCCTGGCGCAGACGCGTCAACAGCGTATGCTGCTGGGCGCGATCGGCGGCGTGGCGCTGCTCGTGGCGGCCATCGGCATTATGAACACCATGATGATGAGTATTTATGAGCGCACGCGGGAGATCGGGATCATCAAGGTCCTGGGCTGCCGCATGGGCAATATCGTCACCCTCTTTTTGGCGGAGGCCATGCTGATCGGCCTGGCAGGCGGCGTATTGGGGTTGGGGCTTTCTTATCTCGTGTCTTTCGTGTTGAATGTGTTTCGGGAGGCGGGCTCAAATATCCTCAGCATCATTCCGACCTATCTGGCCTTCGGCGCGGTGGCGTTCTCTGTTTTTGTGGCCATGCTGTTCGGGCTCTATCCCGCCATTCGGGCCATGCGCCTGTCCGCGCTGGCCGCGATTCGCAACGAATAGACGTCATAGTTGTTATGGGAGTGTAAACAAACCCTGCGCGGGGTTTGTTTTTTTGCGCGTGTATGTTATATGTAGAATATGAAACGTTTGCAGGCGCTGTGTTTTGCTATACTTTTTGTCTTGTCCGCGCTGGCCGTGCCGCAGCGCGCGGTCGGCGAGAGCAACCCCGTCGTGCGCGTGCTGCTGTCCGCCGGCACGCCCGCGAGCTTGACCGTTACGCTGTCCGGCAACTATACCGTGGAGAAAACAAAGGTGACGGGCGGGACGCTCACGGCCACTTATACAGGCGGAAAAATCAAGGTCACACACTCGGAGGCCGGCGATATTGTCACGTCCGACATGATACAGATTGTGCGGGAGGCGGGCGCGCCGAATACCACGAACGCGCGGTTGCGGCACTTAAGCGGCTCGGAGCGCGCCTATTTGGGCGACCTTGTGCTACGGCCCTCGGGCGCCGGTGTGCAGGCGATCAACCATGTGCCCATGCGCGAGTATCTTTACGGCGTGGTGCGGGCCGAGGTGGGCGAAAGCGCCCATGCCGAACTGCTAAAGGCCCAGACTATTATCAGCCGTTGCTTTGCCCTGGGCGAAATGGCGGCCCGCACGCGGCAGACCTATGACGTGACGGACACCACCAGCACCCAGGTTTATATGGGTTATCCCCCGTCCATCCCGCGCATTACCGCCGCGGTCGACGCCCACTATCAGCACACTCTGCGTTACGGCACGCATATTGTCAAAACACATTACGGCCAGGCCAACGGCGGCGTGGTCCTAACGCCCAAAACGCGCTGGGGCGGCACAACGGCCTATGAAAACGCCTACCAACTGCGTTACGATCCCTTTGACCTGCGGTCGAACGCGAACAATCTGACGCTCGCCATTGACGGCCGCGCGCCGGAGGCGATGAACCGAACGCTGTATGAGTATCTGCTCTCCCTCGCCACCGCCGCCGTCTCGGGCACGGCGACAAGGATTGTGTCCGTCTCGGCCATACAGGGTCTGGACAGCGCGGGCAAGGAGATGGGGCTGCCCACCACCTCCCCGCTGCAGGACCAGGCCGCCATGAAGGTCACTTTGATCGCGGCGCGCAGCAGCGGCGGCAATGTGACGGCTACGGTGACGGTCAACTACGCGGCGCTGATCGGGCGCGGGCTGTCCATGCCCGGCGACCGCAACCGCCATTTTGTCACACAGACGGGCGACCAGAAGTGGTGCCTTGCCTTTGGCCTGTCCAGCGGGCCGCGCGTGGGGCTGTCGCACCGGGGCGCGCAGCAGATGGCCGCGCTGGGGTACTCTTATGTAGACATCTTGAAATTTTACTACCCCGGCGCCACACTCTATGACGAAGCGGGCAAGACCGTCGCGCCGCAAAAGGATACCTCCTTAAGCGGCGTAATGACCGCGCTGGGCTTGGGCGGCGGGCCCACACCCACGCCCACGCCTTCTTCCACGCCCGAACCGATTATCACCGCCTATGGCCAAATCAACGCGTCCGGCGTGAATTTCCGCAGCGGGCCCTCCACCGACGACCCCAGCATGGGCCTTTTGAGCCGAAACACGCAGGTGGGAATCTATGGCACGGTGAAAAACAGCAAGGGCGAGACCTGGTATTATCTGATCCTGCCGGCCACCGGACAGAAGGGTTATGTGCGCAGCGATTTTATCACCGTCACGGCTGCGGTCACGCCCAGCCCAGATCCCACGCCCCGCCCGCTGCCGACGCCCAACCCCGATATCGTGCCCAAGCGGGTGGGCGATGTAAACGGCGACGGCGAGATCACCGCCGTGGACGCGTCCCTGATCCTGCGCTGGCTGGTACAGCTGGTTGCCCTCAACCCCGCCCAGCTCACGGCGGCGGACGTGAACGGCGACGGTTCGGTCACCGCCCGGGACGCGTCAAAAATCCTGCGCTATCTTGTCGAACTGGATACACTTTAGGGGATTGGTTTTTGCGCCCATTATTGTATTTTTGTCCCAGTCAATATATTCCAAATAACAGAATTTTGATTTGATTTTGCAGTTTTCATGCATTTTGTTTACCCTTGTTTCACAACTATATCACGCTTTCCATAGTAAAATATACTATGTCAAGCTATCAAGTTAAAGGGGGTTTTCGGTTTGGAACAAGAGGGAAAAACCACGACACAAGATAATAATGACACAGGCAAGCCCGCCCGCGCAAGGCGCAAGGCCTTCGTTTGGGCCGGTATCGGCCTGTTTTTGGCAGCGGTCACGGCGCTCGGGCTTTGGGCAAATCCGGACAGCGGCAAGCAGCTTTTGATTGCCCTGGGCCTGGCCCAGCCCACGCCGCCGACAGAACTGACCTTTGTACAGGCGCGTGTCTTTGCCGAGACCCCGCCGCCCGAGGCGGTCCCAACGCCGACGCCTGCGCCCACGCCCGTGCCCACGCCCACGCCGCCGCCGCACCCCGCGCGCGGCGATGTGATCGAGGTCGACACGGAATCCCCTGTGGTGCGCGACATTCATATTCAGCTGATGGCTTTGGAGTATTTGGGCTTTGACGAGGTGGAGGAAGTGTTCACCGAGGGGCTGGCCGACGCGATTTTGTTCTTCCAGCGGCGCAATGACCTGCCCGCCACGGGTCTGGTGGACGAGGCCACCTTTGCCGCGCTCAACGCCCCCGAGGCTTTGGCCTACGCAATCGCGCCGGGCATGACGGGCGAGGAGGTGTTTCTCGTCACCGAACGGTTGGTGGAGCTGGGGTACTTGAACGGTGAGCCAAGCGAAGTCTATGACGAGGAGACGGCCGAGGCGGTGAGCCGCTTTCGGCGCAAGAATAAACTCTCCGCGGGCGACGAGATCGACGCGGAGGCCTTTGAGATCCTGCTTGGCGAGGACACGGTCTCCAATTTCTTCGGCCAGGGCGACAAGAGTCCGGAGGTAGAGGAATATCAGAAAATACTTTATACGCTGGGTTATCTCGTCACCGAGCCGGACAGCGTTTACGGGCGGTTGACCGCCGCCGCCGTGCGCAGGTTTCAGGAGAAGAACGGTCTGATCACGGACGGCTGTTTGGGCCGCACGACGCTCGAGGCCTTAACGCAAGGCAAACCGCCCGCCTTCACCTTTGACAAGGGCATGGAGGGCGACGACATCAAGCACATTCAGGGACGGCTGGCCAAGTTCGGCTATCTCGGGGAGGCGCAGACCACGGGCTACTACGGGGACAAGACCGCGCTGGCCGTGCTCTCGTTCCAGAACCGGAACGGGCTTGCCAAGACGGGTGCGGTGGATCACAAGACCCTGCTCAAATTAAACAACGACAAGTCCAAACGGGCCGTCGCGGATACGCCCAAAAATAACGGCGGCGGCAGCTCGTCCTCCGGCGGCGGTTCCTCCGGCGGCGCAAAGAATACCACCGGCAACAGTGGCGACAGTAAGGCCAAGCCGGGCGGCTCGCCCATCGACTACGGAGAGGGCATCGACGCCTTCATCGCCGTGGCGCAGTCCAAGTTAGGCAGCAAGTATGTGCGCGGCGCGAAGGGCCCGAACAGCTTTGACTGCAGCGGGTTCGTCTACTGGTGCTTAAACCAGGTCGGCGTGAACCAGGGATATCTGACCAGCATTGGCTGGCGCACGGTGGGTAAGTATGAGCGCGTCGTCAGCATGAGCGAGCTAAAGCGCGGCGACGTGCTGGTGTTCTCCGGCTCGTCCTCGGGCACGGGGCACGTGGGCATTTATATCGGCGGCGGCAGAATGATCGACGCCGGCAGCTCCCGGGGCCGCGTGGTCGAACGCAGCATTGAGACGAATTACTGGCGTTCGCACTTCCTTATGGCGTACCACATTTGGTAATAGAGTGGAGTGTTGAGAGTTGAGAGTTGAGCGAAGGAAATAACGGCTCCGCCGTTATAATTGTAGGGGCGGCCTGTGGTCGCCCATCCTTAACTCCACTCTCAACACTTTCTTGATATTTTCCCAAACATCGAGTATAATAAGAAAAACACTTAACAGGAGAACATATGAAGCGGCTGACGATTGGATTTTTGATTGCGATTTTGATATTGGGCCTTTGCCCCGCAGTAGCGAGCGCAAAAGATGAATTGAAGAACACGGACCCCGACCGGTTCTTTTTGGTGCTGGACCTGAACAACCAGGTGGTGACCGTATACCAGCGGGACGAAAACGGGGAGTATACCGATATCGTGCGGCGGTTCGTTTGCTCCTCGGGCAAACCCACCGCGCCGGACGCCCCCGCTGACGCAAAGACCTATGACACGCCCACCGGCATTTGGAAACTCGGCGGACGGCGGCGCATGGGCACCTTTGCCGCGTTTGGCGACTGGGCCCGCTATTGGGTGCAGATCGTGGGCGACAACATCTTTCATTCCGTGCTGTTTCGGGACGAAAAGGTAACCTCCATCAAATCCTACAACGAGCTGGGCGCGCGGCCCGCCTCCCACGGCTGCGTGCGGCTTGCCGTAGAGGACGCCAAGTGGCTGTATTATTATGCCTGCCCGGGCACGACCATCGAGGTCACCAACCGGATCAAAAAGAACGCCAAGTATACGGAATCCATCCGCGCGGCCACGGTGGGGCGGGTGAAGTTTGCCGAGTATAAGGTGCTGCAGGCGAATTTTTATGACACCGAGGAGCTGCCCAACGACAAGTGCTGGGTCAGCGTGGAGGGCGCGCGTATCTTCAAAAGCAACGATAAGGTGGGGACCCTGGTCGGCAGGCCCGCCGTCGGCACAGAGCTGGAAGTTCTGATGGAAAGCCCCGCCTTTTACATGGTGCGGTTTGAGAAAAAGATCGGCTACATTCTGCGCGGGTACATCACCCTGACCGAAGGCGTGGTGGACACGGTCGAGAACGCGACGCTGATGGGCAACACGACCATGTGGATGTACACGGAGCCGGACGATAAGTCGGAGCGCATCTGCAAGGTGCCCAAATTTTCCGGCGTGAAACTCATTGAAAAGGGTGAGAAGTTTTCTTTGATCCAGTATTATGATGAAATCGGCTATGTGACCAACAAAAGCCTGATCACCGACTGGGGACTGGCGTTTGACACGGCAACCGAATGAACTGCGGTTCATTCGGTTGGAACGCGGGTGGGACCATCACTTCCTGAAATTCTGCGGAATTTCCGGGCGGAAGTGATGTAAGGAGTGGGCTAGCGGCCGCGCAGGTCGCCCTTGCCCACGGATTATTGTGGGATCAAGGGGTTGCGACCCCTTGATAATCCCCTTTTGGATTTTCGTGCATTTGCCGTGGGCGTTTGAGGATTGACAAATAATGATTATCCATTACAATAATTGATATGGATAATGCAAAAACAAACAAAACCGACACAAGGATAAGGATCGCCATCTTATCCTTGTGTTTTATCGTGGTGGTTTATCTGGTTCCGGCCGTGGCGATGAACGGGATCTTGGCCGCCTTCCCCGGCGTTTCGGAAAACACCGTCATGCTCATGCTGTCCCTGCCGAATCTGACGGGGCTGGCGGGCATACTCATCGTGCCGGCCGTACAAAAATGGCTGACCTATAAGGCGCAGAGCCTGCTGGCGATGGGGCTGCTGCTGGTCAGCGGGACCCTGTCCCTTGCGCTGGCGGACAGCCTGCCCCTGCTGATAACCATGGCCGGACTGCTGGGTTTTGCCTACGGGGTGCTGGCGACGACCTATCCGCTGCTGGTCGGGCTGCATTTTTCGGGCACGGCGCGCGCCTTTATGATGGGCGTGGCGGCGGGAGTGCTGCAGCTGGGGCGGCTGGTGATTGCGCTGCTGGCCGGATTTTTGGCGGATATCCGCTGGAATTATATTTACTTCACCTTTGTCTTTGTGGCGGCCGCCTTTGTAATCGTGCTGCTTCTGCTGCCGAACGCGCGGGCGCTGCCGCCGGTCAAAACCGAGAAGAAACGCGCGCCGCTGTGGAAAAACGGGGAACTGGTCCGGCTCTGCCTGCTGGGGCTGCTGTTCACCGTTCTTTACTATCTGACCGTCACGCATATCTCGCTCTATGTGGAGGGCGGCGGTTTGGGCACGGCGGCCACCACGGGCATGGCAAACGGCGTGGGATTGGTCGCCGGCGTGGCGATGTCGTTTTTGTTTTCCAAGCTCTTTCGTTTTACGGGCAAGGCCACGCTTGCCGTCGCGTTCGGGTTGCTGGGGCTGGGTTATCTCTGCTGCGGCTTTTTCGTGAACCTGCCCGCCCTGCTGGTGGGATTGATCTTTGCCAACCTGGGCATGGGCCTGGCCGCCCCATATTTTATGCTGCGCGGCGGCTTGGTCGCGCCGGGCGCGGAGGGGCCGGCGATGGCCGTGCTGCTGGTCTTTATCAACTTCGGCTACTTTTGCTCGCCCTATATCTCTACCCTGCTGTCCGGCGGCGCGCCCTTGGCTTTTCTGTATTTTGGGCTCGTGGCAGGAGTGGTTGGCGCAATTCTGGCGGCAAGCCGAATTGCACAAGGAATAAGTAAGAAGGAATAAGTAATGGTGGAGGTGTGCTGGCGCACAATGAATACGCCGCCAAATCATATAAAAGAAACTGCCGTTGGGCAGTTTTTTCATTCACTATTACTTATTCCCCATTCCTTATTACTTTCATATGCTCTCGGGAACTTCCCGCTCAATCTCTGCGGTCAACTCTGCAATCAGTTCGCGCACGCGAGAAAGGGCGTCGGCGATGGCTACGTCCTCTTTGACGCGCTTGTCGCGGGTGACGAGCTCGAAAGCGCCGCGCGCTAAAGTTTTGGGGCTGACAACGAGCCGGATCGGCACGCCCAACAGGTCCGCGTCCGAGAACATAAAGCCGGGCGACACGGCGCGGTCGTCGAACAGAACCTCTATGCCCTGCGCCTGCAAAGCGATATACAGCGCGTCGGCCTCGCGGCGGACATTCTCGTCGTCCACGCGCAGGGCGCAGATATGCACCTGCCAGGGCGCGATGGAAATGGGCCAGATCGGGCCGTAATCGTCGTGTTTCGCCTCGCAGACCGAGGCCATCAACCGTCCCACGCCGATCCCGTAGCAGCCCATGATGGGGTGGACACGGTTGCCCAGCGCGTCGTCGAAGGTCATGTCCATGGATTCGGTGTATTTTGTGCCCAGCTGGAAGATATTGCCCACCTCAATGCCGTGCGAAATGCGCAGGGCCGGCTCGCCGCAATTGGGGCAGGGGCCGCCGGAAAAGGCTTGTCCGACATTGACGTAGGGGACGGCGCCCCCGACGTCCCGCGAAGGGGTAAAGCCTGTGTAGTGATACCCTTCTTTGTTCGCTCCGCAAACCAAATTCGTGGCTCCCATAAGGGATTGGTCATAGATGACGTCGGCCTTGGCGTTCAGGTTGACCGGTCCGCAGCAGCCCGCCACCAGCCCGCAGCTCTCCAGCTCCTGCGCGGGATGGATTTCTGCTTTCAAGTAGTTGCGCAGCTTGGTCTCGCTGATGTCGATATCGCCCCGGCAGAAGACCACGACAAAGCTGTCGTCCGCGTTGCGCTGATAGACCACGGCCTTGCAGGACTTGGCGGGGTCCGTGCCCAAAAAGCCGCAGACCTCCTCGATGGTTTTGTTCTCGCCGGTATCGACCAAGGTGAGGGGGTCGAGGACTTCATCCGTTTCATTGCTTGTGATGCACTCCGCCGCCTCGATATTGGCGCGGTAGCCGCAGGCGTCGCAGAGTACAAGCGTGTCCTCGCCGATGTCGGCCAGCAGCATGAACTCGTGGCTGATCTTGCCGCCCATCATGCCCGAGTCGGACTGCACCGAGATGACCTCCGGCACGCCCGCGCGGGCAAAGATACGCTCATAGGCGCGGTAGCAGCGTTCGTAGTAGGCCTCCAGATCCTCCTGGCTCGTGTGGAAGGAGTAGCCGTCCTTCATGGTGAACTCGCGCACGCGGATCAGGCCGCCCCGGGCGCGCGGCTCGTCACGGAATTTGGTTTGGATCTGATAGATCATGAAGGGATATTTCTGATACGTGCCCGCGACGTGCATGGCCAGGTGCACCGCCGGTTCCTCGTGCGTCATGCCCAGGACCATGGGCGAGCCGGAGCGGTCCGAAAAGCGCACGAGCTCGCTGCCGACGCTGGTATAACGCCCCGACAGCTCCCACAGCGAGGCGGGGATCGCGACGGGGAAGAGCACTTCCTGCCCGCCGAGCGCGTCCATTTCCTCGCGCAGGATCGCCTCGATCTTGTTTACGATACGTTTGGCGGGCGGGAACAGGGAATAAATGCCGTTGCCGACCTGTTTGATGTAGCCGCCGCGCGTCATCAGGTTTTGGCTCGCAATATCAAAGGCGCGCTCCTTAAACCGCTCGCCCAGCAATTGACTCATTTTCATGGGGATACGCTCCTGTGAATTCTTTTTAACGGTATTTCAGCCTGCGGAACCAGTTGAGGGACAGGTGTTTGAGTTGGGTTCTGCTGCCGCCAAAGTATTGCCGGTTCAAATCGCGGGACAAGAGCCCCACCCAAACGATGGTCGCCATGATCAAAAAGATCGCGGCAAGCGCCTTGCCCAGCAGCACGGCGGCAAATACATATCTGCCGTCAATGATTGTGAACGTGAAGTAAGGCCCTTCGTTGATGATGGCGCCCAGGAAAATATAAATCGCCAAACCCCAGGAACCGTAGATGAAATACCGCCGTTCCTTTAATCTCTCCGACACTGTCAAGAAAAGGAACACGGAGAGGGCAATGCTGACACCAACATAGATGACGGCCAGCACCTTATAGCCACCCAGGTTGGACAGAATCATATAGGCGCTGTACAGGGAAAGCCCCCAAAAGGGCATGGCGCCGAAATAGGGCCAGATCTGCGAAAGATAGGCGCAGGCGATAAAGCCCAGGCACAACATCAGCTCGGGACTGATCAGCTGATGGAAGAACAGCGTAAAGAACTGCGAAAGACCGGCGGCGCTGAAAAACGGGGCGAGGGAGAAACTGCCCGTCAGACAGTTCAGGCGAAGGCCCAAAAGCGCGCAGGCGGCGCCCACGGCGGCCAAAACAATCGCTCTCTTCAAGGTGAAGGATTTGAGCGGTATCCTCAGTTTTACTTCCTGAACTTCCATAGCGCCTCCTGTTCCGATAACAATATGATTCTCTAGTATATGGGATAATCCTTTTCCTGTCAACCGCAAGAAAATAAAACAGAATGTTATAAATTACTCCAAAATGCGGCACGCCTGGGTCACCTCGTCGTCCAGCACGACGGGCACGAGCATGGTCCCTTTTCCCGCGCGCGCTTCGATGTGGATTTGCTCCGTGCCCAGCGTCGTCTGCGTGCCGTGGCGCTGGCTGATTTGGATCGAAAATGGCGTGGTGACGACGGCGGCGTAGACCAGCCGCGTGCCGTTTAAGCCGTTTTTCTTAAAGTCAAAGGCCTTGAGCCCCTTGCCGTTGCGCCCCTGCAGCTCAAAATCAAAGAGGAAGGAGCGCTTGCCGAACCCACGGTCGGTCAAGCAAAGCAGTTCGCCCTCGTCCCCCGCCTGCGCCGCGAACAGGACCTTGTCGCCCGCGTCCAGTTTCATACCGTGCACGCCCGCCGCCGTTCTGCCGGTCGCCGGTACGGTCGCCGCGTCGAAACGAATGCCCATGCCCTTTTGCGTAAGCAGCAAAATAGGCGCGTCTGAGGCCGGAATCATGGCGATCAGCTCGTCCTTGTCCTTGAGGGTCAGGGCGGCCGTGCGTTTGGCGCGCACGGAAAACTCCGCGGCGGCCGTGCGTTTGACCATGCCGTTCGCGGTGAATTGCAGATATTCTTCCGCTTTGCCCCCCTCTCCGAGGGAGGAAGGCAGCGAAGCTGACAGGGGGGCGCTTTCAGCAAATACCGCAACAACACGCTCGTTCTTTTGGAACTCCACCAGCGACATCAGATTGGCGGCGCGGGCCGTGCTGCGTGTTTCGGGAATGTCGGAGACCTTCAGGCTCAGCATTTCGCCCAGATTCGTCACCAACCGCAGCTGGGCGTCGCTTTTGACGTGTAAGAGCTGCCAAGGCCCGTCCGCGCGCACCTGCGAGAGGTTCCACAGCCGCTCGGGGCAGCGGCGGACTTTATTGTCCGCACAGAGCGCGACGACCACGTCCTCCGCGAGCTCCCCTTCCTCGCGCGGCGTTTCGATATCTTTGTCTCCCGCCACCAGTTGCGTGCGGCGGGGCGTGGGGAACATCTCGCGAATCTCTAAAAGCTCGCGCCGGATGAGATTGAACAGCTTGCGTTCCGAGGCCAGAATCGCGGTCAGGTCGGCGATGCGTTTGACGACCTCGGCATACTCGCGCTCGATGGAGAGCAACTCTAAATTGGTCAGCCGCTGCAGGCGCAGATCGAGAATGGCCTGGGCCTGGATCTCGGACAGTTCAAACGTCTGACAGAGCCGCGCGCGCGCCTCCTTGGGCGAACGGCTGGCGCGGATCAAACGAATCACCTGGTCCACATGGTCGACCGCGACCATAAGGCCCTCTAAAATATGCTCACGCCGCCGCGCGGTCTCCAGCTCGTATTGCGTGCGGCGCGTGACGACCTCGCGCTGGAAGGCGATGTAGGTCTTGAGGATTTGTTTGAGCGACAGCTGCTGCGGCCGCCCGCCCGCGATGGCGACATAGTTCGCGCCGAAGGTGCATTGCAGGTCGGAATACTTGAACAGGTATTGCAGGATCTTCTCCGGATCGCCGTCCTTTTTCACCTCGATCACCGCGCGCATACCGTTGCGGTCGGACTCGTCCCGAATGTCCGCCACACCCGCGAAGAAGGCCTTTTTCTCCTGCGTGACGGCCAGAATATTTTCGAGCAGCCGCGCCTTGTTGACCTGATAGGGCAGCTCGGTGATCACGATCCGCGTCTTGCCGTTTTTCATCTCCTCGAAATGCGTGCGCGCGCGCATGGTCAGCTTGCCGCGGCCCGTCTCGTAGGACTTTTGGATCTCCTCCGACGCCAGCAGATAGCCGCCCGTGGGAAAGTCCGGCGCGGGCAAAATGGCCATGAGCTCGGAAAGTTTGATCTTCGGGTTTTCGATCATGGCGATGACCGCGTCGATCGCCTCGGTGGGATTGTGCGGCGGGATATTCGTCGCCAGGCCCACGGCAATGCCGCTCGCGCCGTTGACCAGCAGGTTGGGGAACCGCCCGGGCAGCACTTCGGGCTCCTTGAGCGTATCGTCAAAATTCCAGCCGAAGGGCACGGTGTCCTTGTCCAGATCGCGCAGCAGCAGCATGGCGGCAGGCGTCATGCGTGCCTCGGTATAACGCATGGCGGCGGCGGTATCGCCGTCCATCGAGCCGAAGTTGCCGTGGCCGTCCACAAGCGGCAGGCTCATATTAAAGGGCTGCGCCATACGCACCATCGCGTCGTACACGGACGAATCGCCGTGCGGGTGATACTTGCCCAAACAGTCGCCCACAATGCGCGCGCTCTTGCGGTGGGGCTTGTCGGGCGTCAAGCCCAGCTCCAGCATGGAGAAGAGAATGCGCCGCTGCACGGGCTTTAACCCGTCCTCGACCCGCGGCAGCGCCCTTTCCAAAATAACATACTCCGCATAGGGCATGACGGAGTTGTGCATCACCTCGTCCAAGCTCTTGAAGATGATGTTTTCGGTTAATGGCGTGTGATAGTTATTTGTGTTTCTCGGCATGGTTTACTCCAAACTACATTGTTATCGTCATTGCGGACTTGATCCGCAATCTAATATAATCTCTCGTTTCGTCGTTTCGCTCTGTATATGATGAAGAGCCACAACACGCAAAAGATAAGGGCGAAACCCAGGCCGCCGCTGTAACAAATTTTAATAATGAAAGGATCTAAAAGTATATCCAAATAAGGCTCACCCGCAAGGACACTGCCAAGGGCAGACATCGCGACCCAAAATACAGTTGCCCACACAAGTCCCATAGCAAGAAATGTCAACGCAAGTTTCCAGGCGTTCTTCCACGCGTTGCTTTTGAGACCGTATTGCGCCTTGTACTCCTTTGTCAACTGCTGTCCCGACAAAAGGCGATAGGCTTGCGCCAAATGCGGTTCAACCCCGGCTTTTGCGGTTTCGGCGGCCTCGGCGTACGCCTCCTTCGAATCTTGGGGACAGATTTCATAGGCGGGGTTTTTCACGCCGCACACCATGATATAATTCGCTCTGTGTTTTCCGATATGCTGACAGTCATAGGCCGTTAGCTCTTGAAACGGTATGCCCTGCACGGATTGATCTATATCTATCTCAATGGTACCGACGATAAGCCAAGCGGCAAACCGATAAAAGGAATTCTCCGCAAAGCTCAGAAGCTGCCCCGTGTTTTTTTCTGTCATTCGCCTGAAATGGGGATAGTCTCCCGAAAACCCATCTATGCGCAAGCGTTCCGTTACAAAGCTGCGAAAGTCGGAAATCAAGGCATCGATTTTCTCGCTGTCTGCCGGTTTGCGTGAATATTCACTGCACGCCTGCTCGAATTGGGAAAGCAGCCAATGCAAAACATATCTTCCTTCAAAGGTGGTGAGTTCCAACCTCGCGCGCCGCAAAGCGGAAAGGGTTTTCCGTGCATTGCCGTTTGTTTTATTGTCTTGATATCTGGATAGAGCGGAAAAGAACTTGTGTAGGAATTTGTCCCTGCCTTCTGTTTTCAGCCTTTGCGCCCATTCGTCAAGCTGTTCGGGGGAGACCGCCATCTTTTCCGCATAACTCTTTACGGATATAATGGATTTATAAGAATATGCATTGTGAAGTTGACTGAGGCTTTGCGCGGCGGGGAAAAGCTGTTGTTCCTTTCCGTTTAGCGCGGCTGCCCCCATCATCTGCTGTTTTTCCATAAGCACCGCCGCCAACCAACTGACCGCTTGTAAGT
This sequence comes from Clostridiales bacterium, assembly GCA_009783775.1. Lineage (GTDB taxonomy): Bacteria > Bacillota > Clostridia > Christensenellales > CAG-138 > WRCT01. The sequence goes on from WRCT01000001.1 coordinate 37,085, forward strand.
TGGCTCTGTCCGCCGGAAATCGGTTGATGACACAATGGGTATAGTAATCGAACGGCGTGAATTGATAATCAACGCCGCGAAAGCGGACTTCCTGCTGTATGGTTGCCCGATCCTCTCCCTGTTCCCAACGGAGAAAGGATAGCTTGAATCCTTCCGGCAAGAGAGATAGCGCCGCGTCGCCAAGCCAATCCTCTTGCTCTCCCTCTATCGCCGGCTCACATTGTATGCCCAGTAGATTTAACTTGAGTTGTCCCCAAGTAAAATCACAAATAAGGGACGCCTCACCACTTTTGGGAAAAATGATTTTTGCTTCTGCGGCAAACAGAGGCCAATGCGCCCTTACCTCCGCAGGAAAGCGTTCAATCGCCCTTTGCTCGTCCTCTTGATGGGTTGACAGTATCGGGCTGCTCATCGACTCATTTCCCCGTTTATGTCATCAAAAACCGTGTTCTCACGATTAAAGTTCGCGTATTCAAAGATGTACTCCTTGCGCGACTGGACCTTATCGCCCATTAAAACGGTCACGAGATATTCCACGTCCGCCGCGTCCTCGATGGTCACGCGGATCAGGCGCCGGTTTTCGGGGCTCATGGTCGTGTCCCAGAGCTGCTGCGGGCTCATCTCGCCCAGGCCCTTGAACCGCTGCAAATGGTAGTTCTTGCTCGCGCCGCGCATGGCCTTGGCCAGCGTTTTGTCGTCATAGCAATAGACGGGCTCGGCGCCGGATTTCGTGAACTTATACAGCGGCGCCATGCCGATATAGACATGACCTTCCGTGATGAGCGGCCGCATATAGCGGTAGAAGAAGGTAAGCAAAATCGCGCGGATATGCGCGCCGTCCTGGTCCGCGTCGGAGAGAATGATGATCTTGTCGTACTTGAGCGATCGGCTGTCAAAGTCCTCGCCGATGCCCGTGCCGACCGCCGTGATGATGGAACGGAACTCCTCGTTTTGCAGGACCTGCTCCAACCGCTTTTTCTCCACATTGAGCGGCTTGCCCCGCAGTGGCAGAATGGCCTGAAACCGCCGGTCGCGGCCCTGTTTCGCGCTGCCGCCCGCGCTGTCGCCCTCGACCAGGAACAGCTCGTTGACCGAGGCGTCCCGACCCGTGCAGCTGGAGAGCTTTCCCACCAGCGGCGCGTTTTCGAGCTTGTTTTTCTCGCGCGCCGTCTCGCGCGCCTTGCGTGCCGCCGCGCGTACCTTGGCGGCCTTGACCGCCTTTTCCGCGATCTTGTTGGCGATGTCCGCGTGGCGCAGGTCCTCCCAATAGGGGATGAGGGTCTGCTGTATCACCGCCTCCACAGCGGGGCGGGCCTCGGTGTTGCCCAGCTTGGTCTTGGTCTGACCCTCGAACTGCACATTGCGCATTTTGAGCGAGAGAATAGCGGTCATGCCCTCGCGGAAGTCCTCGCCCGCCAGCGACGCGTCCTTGTCTTTGAGTGCGCCCGCCTTGCGGCAGTAGTCGTTCATCACCTTGGTAAAGGCAGCCTTAAAGCCCGTCTCATGCGTGCCGCCCTCGGAGGTGGGCACGTTGTTCACATAGGAGAAAAGGTTGTCCGTATAGCTGTCGTTGTGCTGGAATGCGACCTCGACCTGTATGTCGCCGCTCGCGCCTTTCAGATAAATCGGCGGGTCGTAGAGGGCTGTGTTTTCGCCGCCCAAAAAGCGGACAAAGTCAGAGAGCCCGCCCTCGAAACGGTACTCGACGCGCTTGCCGTTCCCCCGCGCGCGGTTGTCTTCCAGCACCATTTTTACACCACGGTTGAGATAGGCCAGCTCGCGCAGGCGGCGGGAGATGGTGTCAAAATGCATTTCCAGCGTCTCGAACACGCGATCGTCGGGCAGGAAGGTCACGACCGTGCCCTGCTTGCGGCAGCGGCCCAGTTCGGTCAGCGGGCCCTTGGGCTGGCCCGCGTGGATCTTGCCGTCCGCGTCCTCCACGCTTTCAAATTCCTGGCGATAGGTGCGGTTTTCGTGATAGACCTCGACCGAGAGCCGGCGCGAGAGCGCGTTGACCACGGACGCGCCGACGCCATGCAGGCCGCCCGAGTAGCCATAGGCCTCGTTGCCGAACTTGCCGCCCGCGTGCAGCTGGGTGAACACGACCTCCACGCCCGACACGCCGAGTTTTTCGTGAATGCCGACGGGAATGCCGCGCCCGTTGTCGGTGACCGTGACGGAGTTGTCGCGGTTTAAGGTGACGAGAATCTCATTCGCATAGCCGTTGGCGGCCTCGTCGATCGCGTTGTCGACGATCTCCCAAAGCAAATGGTGCAGGCCGCGCGGCCCGACCGAGCCAATGTACATACCGGGCCTGCGGCGAACGGCCTCAAGGCCCTCCATGACGGTGATATCTTTGACAGTGTAGTTGGACATTCTTTTTCTCCGAAGTTTTCAGCTGTAGGGCGGGGGCGGGCGTTCGCCGTTTGCCGCGTAGGGGCGAACTGTGTTCGCCCGCTTATTCCGGATAGATTATACCACAAGATGTAGTGTTTGCGTCCCTGCGTTGAGCCAGATTTACTAATTGTTTACAAGGGGGGAAGACTGTCCTGAGCCGGACAGGGAATGAAGCGCAAAGATTTCAATATTTTAATCAGCAGTTAGTATGCACCTACTACTTGAGCACATGCGGTTGTTGTTGCTTGACAACAAAAGACCCGCGTGGCGCGGGTCTTCAAAATCAAAACGCTTAAATTCTACAGCTCTTCCAGCTCCACCAGCGCGCGCCGAATCCCTGGTTACGCGAAGGCCTTATAAATCGCCCGAATGGCGGTTTCAAAGTCCTTATCCTCTACGCCCACGATGATGTTCATCTCGGACGAGCCCTGGTCGATCACGCGGATGTTCACGTCGGCCCCATACAGCGCGGAAAACAGTCGGGCCGCGACGCCCTTGCTGCGGACCATGCCTTTGCCCACTGTGGCGATCAGGGCCACGCCGGTCGAGATCTCGATCGGGCGGCGCACGTCGCACTCGCGCCGGATCTGATCTAAGACGGTTTCTAACTTGCCCTCCAGCTGGGCGTTGTGCACCACGAGCGACATGGTGTCAATGCCCGAGGGCACGTGCTCGAAGGTGATGTTGTTGCGCGCGATCACGCGCAGCAGGCGGTAGCCGAACCCGATCTCGTTGTGCATATTGTCCTTCGTGACGGTCAGGATCGTGAACCCTTTGCGTCCGGCGACACCGGTCAGCGGCCGCGTGTTCGTTTTGTCCGCTCTGGCGTCCGGCACGATCATGGTGCCGGCGACCTCGGGCTCGTTTGTGTTGCGCACCTGAATGGGGATCTTCGCTTTGCGCACGGGGAAGATCGCGTCCTCGTGCAGCACGGTCGCGCCCATGTAGCTCAGCTCGCGCAGCTCGGAATAGGTGACGGTGTCGATCACGCGCGGATTCTCCACAATGCGCGGGTCGGCCATCAAAAAACCCGACACGTCCGTCCAGTTCTCATACACGTCCGCGCGCACGGCCCGCGCGATGATCGCGCCCGTGATGTCGCTGCCGCCGCGGGAGAAGGTGCGGATCGAACCGTCGCGCTTGCGGCCATAAAAACCGGGCACCACGACGCCGCTGCGCCCCTCGAGCACGCTCGACCAAAGCTGCGTGGTCTCGTCGTCATAGGTGCCGTCGTCGTGGAAACAAATCAGCTCGTTCGCGTCCATGAAGGTCCAGCCCAAGAAGGCCGCGAGCAGAATGCCGTTCAGATACTCGCCCCGACTGGCGGCGTAGTCCGCGCTGGCGTTGTTTTCAATGGCGCGGGCGATGGCGGTCAATTCCCGATCCATGCCGCAGCTGAGGCCCAAATCAGACTCGATCTCCAGATACCGCTCGCGGATCAAGTCAAAGGTCGGGCCAAAGTCCTCACCCGCCTGCCGTTTGCTTTGGCAGAGATACAACAGGTCGGTAATCTTCTCGTCGGCCGAAAACCGCTTGCCGGGCGCGCTGGGCACCACAAATTGGCGGCTCTTGTCCGCCTCGAGAATGGCCTTTACTTTATGAAATTGGTTGGCGTCGGCCAGTGAGCTTCCGCCGAATTTGGTCATGCGTAACATAAATTTCTACTCCAAAGGGATATAGCTATACCCCCCACTTTCTATATTCTACGCCAATCATTAACAAATGTCAACACTTTTTTGAAAAATAATTTTTTTGAACATTTGTAAGGTCGCGTGAACGGTTGTAATACTTATCCTTCAATCGAACGGCACTCCAGGTAATAGCGTTTCTCGTTCGCTTCGCCCATGGAGAAGGTCTTGCGCGGCAGTGCGCCGTCGACCACCACGGTGCGGAAGAACTCGTCCTTGCGCATGGCGGGCAAGGTGAACCCGATCGCCCCGCCGCGCGCGGCCAGCTTTTCCACCACATCCGCGCCGTGGATATAGTCCACCTCACTGCCCGACAGCTCGGGCAGCAGCGCGTCGATCGCGTTCTGCAAGGTGCCGACCGCCAATTGCTGCGTTGGCGCCGTTACAACGAACGCGCCGGATTCTTTATCCGTTACAAACGGCAGGACGTGACTGTAGGGGCCGACGCCCCCGGCGGCCCGTTGGATTTCGCAACCGCCATTTTGTTCCGCTAATTTTGCCTGTAAGCGGGGGACGATGTCGTCGGTGTTTACCCCAAAGAGCACACGGTGAATGGGCTCGAACACAATGCCCTTATCGTGCACGTTTTCGACTTCGACCAGCGCCCAGCGGGCGGGGTGCGTTTCGCGCTGCTCGGCGGACAGTCCCTGCTTGATCTGTTCCCAGTTGGCCTTTGCCGTGGCGAAACTGTGGTTGCCGTCGCCCATCGCAAAGAGCATGGGCGGCCGGTCGCCGTATTTTTCGGCGAAGGCGGCGGGGTCGTCAAGCGCGGTCAATGCGTCCAGCACGTTTTGAATCTTCGCGGGATCGTCCACCAGCCAGCCGGTCACGTGCCCGCCGTCCATCATCAGGTCGGCGTCATACAGCTGAGACAGGTCGGCCGCGTCCGCGTAAAGCGGCTCGATCACGGTCCGGTCCGGATCGTCGATCAATACCAATATATGCGGCAGCTCGACGGTCGCGCCTGCGCGGATACGCAGTCGGGGCGGAATGCGGTCGACGATCGTGCCCTCGGTGGCGCGGATTAAAGTCGTCGACCCCTTGCTGTAGTCGTATTCCTCCAGGTCCAGCGCCAACACCAGGCCCAAGCGAGTATTGCCCGCCGCCTCGCGCCGCACCAGCACAAAGCCCTGCGGCTGCTTGCAAAGCACGCCGTTTGCCACAAAGCCGCGCATATTGGCGCGGATCGCCGCAATCCGTTCGTCCTCGTCGGGTTTGCCCAAATAGGCCTCGGGCAGGAAGATGTCCAGCGTGGAAGGGGAGTCGCCGATGAACGCGCGCGCCGCCTCCCAGTACTCGGGCTCTGCGGTGAACTGGTCGCAAGCGACGACGGCCCATTTGGAAACGTCGATCTCGGGCGCGGGCAGCAGCACTTCGGGCACCAGCACGCCGACACGATTGGAATAAGAATTCATTTAACACCTACTTATGCAGCATTTATACATTGTATATATATTTGAAACATTATAGAGGAGTCTTCCCATAAAAGCAATAGGAAGTTCAGATAATTTACAGTTTTTATCACTGAATATTTTTTCAGCAGTTCGTATCAAGTAATTCGGACGCCGTAAATCTTCTGCCCGCGCGTGCCGACGACGATCATATCGCCAAAGGCGGCGGGTGTGGATTCGATCGCTTTCTCGCCCAGGCGGATCTTATCGAGCAGCACGCCCGTCTTGCCGTCTAAGAGATACATCCAGCCGTTCGTATTGCATTGGATCAGATAGGCCGTGCCGTCCTCCGTATAGATCGCGGCCGTGGAGGACCAGGTGAACCCGCCCAAGTCAAAGTTCCATACCTCGCGGCCCGTCTGTTTGTCCAGCGCGACGAGCAGGCCCGTGCCCTTGCCCGGCGTGCGCGCCAGCGGCATGATGACCAAATCGGAGATGTTTCCCTGCCCCACCAGCGCGGTGGCCTGCGACCCGCCCGAAATGCCCTCCGCCGTGTAGCAGGTGTAGTCCGTGCGCCAGATCACCTCGCCCGTCGAGGCATCGATCTTCCAGATCGGGATCGGCGCGGTCTTGTCCATCGCCGCCCGCCAGCCGCCGTGGAAGGAGGTCGAGATATACAGATAGCCCCGCCCGTCCGGTTCGATCTCCAGCACGGGCGTGCTGTTCGTGTCGTCCAACGTGTCCTGCACCCAAACGACCTGCATGGTGTTCAGATCCACGCACATCAGGTGCCCGCCGTTGTCCGCGACATATAGAAAGTGTTTCCAGATCACGCTGCTGCTCTCAATGCCCAGCCAAAACTTCTTAATCCCGTGCTTGCGCGAGCGCTCCGTCGTATAGGCCATCTGCACCATATCGGAGGGCGCGATGCTCACCGTGCCCGCAGCGGGATCGTAGTGGCTGTTTAGTTTGACGGTATAGATCACGCCGTCCTCGCCGCAGGTGATCAGCGTGTCGGTGCCCGTGTCGACGAGCGGCGCGCAGTCCCAGCCCGTCCAGTTGCGGAAGGCAAACTTGTTCTTGCGTCCGAACTCATAGAGCAGCTGCTGGTCGATTAAGGAATAGATACAAAAGCGGGAGTCCGCCTTCTTGCCCGGCGTGTCGTCGCCGCCCGAGCCGACATACAGCAACGGATAGCCGCGCGAATCCACGGTAAAGCCGCCCATATGGTCGCGGTCATAGTTGTTGCCCCGACTTTGGTAGACGTCGATCTTCAGCTTGGGGCGGGTCGGCTTGCCGTCGGCCAGATCCAAGAAGTAGGCGTAGCCGTCCATCAGCGCGTAGATGACTTCGACCAGCCCGTCCTTGTTTTTCTTATCGGGTTCCAGGTTCATTTGCCGCCGCGTCTCCTCCGGCCACTGTACCAGGATCGGCTGGCCCGTCCAGCCGCTGCCCGTCCAGCGCGCCATGCCCGAGGTATTGGTCTCCCAAACCAGGCTCAGCTTTTTCTGCGTGACCTCGACTGTGCCGAAAGAGGACATATTGCGGTAGTTATTGCCGCGAAAAGTCGTAACCCCCGCCAGGGCCGTATAACCGTCCGGCGCGCCGAAATGAATGCTCTCCGGACGGGTGTAGGCCCCAACCTCTGCCCCGTCCACACTGATCTTGGTCTCAAACCCGAAGTCGCTGGGCCGCGTGCCGTCGATCGGCGCGGGCAGCGGCATTTCTGTCTCGGGCGTCGGTTCCGGCGTGGGCAGGGCGGACGGCGCGGTTTGCGCCTGCGGGGAATCCTGCGACGGGCGCGTCTCGATCCCGACCCGCTCCGCCGGTCGCGCGGTGGCCTGCGTTTCGGGTACTTCCGGCTTGGGTTCGCCCAAAAGACTTATCGCAAGAAGGCCCAATCCAACCCCAACCGCCAGCGAAAGCGCGATAAGAAAGAACCCCGGGACACGTTGTTGTTTTTTTCTGTTTCTCATAAAAACCCTCTAATGTGTTATTCTATCACACTATTGACATAATGTATAAGGAAAATACAGCCTGTTTTTATCTTATCCACACACTGCCCACTGTCCACTGTCCACTGTCCACTGCTCACATTCGCTCTTATTCGAGAAAAACGCACTCTAACGGATTTGCCCCGCCGATGTTATACTGTGCCCAGGTTGAAAGTGCGCCGGGGGCGTGATGGAGGAAGAGATAAATGCAGAAATATAAAGTATTGCTGGTGGACGACAACGCGCCCTATGCCGAGATGATGAGAGGCTATTTGATTTCACAGGAACAGATCGCGGAGGTCGATATGGCCGCGGACGGCAAGGAGGCCATCGCGCGTTTGCGGGACAAGCAGTACGATGTCATGACCCTGGATCTGATCATGCCGAACATGGACGGGCTGTCCGTGTTGGAGCAGGTCCCCCTGCTCTGCGGCGCGGCCGCGCCCGCCGTGGTCGTCATCTCCGCGCTGCGCAACGAGACGATGGTCCGCCGCTGCTGCGCGATGGGCGCGCGCTATTATATGGTCAAGCCGGTGGAGCCGGATATGCTCTACCAGCGTTTGGTGCAAATGCTCGACAACGAGCAAATAAAGGGCGGGGTCCTGCCCTATGCACAGGCGCCCAAGTCCTTCGACGAGAAGGTGACCGCCATCTTTTTGGTCGCGGGTATTCCGGCGCATATCAAGGGCTATCACTACCTGCGCGAGGGGATCAAAATGGTCTACCGCGACTGCGAGCTGATCAACCGGATCACCAAGGAGCTGTACCCGGGCATTGCCAAGCGGTTCAACACCAGCGCCAGCAAGGTCGAGCGCGCCATCCGCCACGCCATCGAGGTCGCCTGGACGCGCGGCAAGATCGAAAACCTCAACGCGCTCTTTGGCTACAACATCTACGGCAAGAACGACAAGCCGACCAACGGCGAGTTCATCGCCCTGGTCGCGGACAAGCTGCTGATGGAGGAACAGGCGCGCAAGGCAGGATAGATTCCAGACGCCAGATTCCAGACGCCAGATTCCAGACGCCAGATTCCAGACTCCAGATTCCAGACTCCAGATTCCAGACTCCAGATTCCAGATTCCAGATTCCAGATTCCAGGCTGTAAGGAAAAAACAGCAGAGCTGTTTTCACAATAATTGTACATTGTACATTGTAATTTGTACATTGCACAAAAGGCTTGCGGGGGAAGCCCCGTCCCCCGCAGGAATGCCCCAACCTCATAATCCGCGAAACGCCGTCATTGGAGTCCCCCGATGACGGTGTTTCGCGTCCGGCGCTTCGCTTCGTCAAAATGACTGCGGTCATTTTGACGGTTGGCTTTGCGGCATTTTCTTGTCTCGCACCCAGGCCGTACACTGGGCGCGGGACGGCCAGAAAATACCGAGAGGTGTGGACTGCGACCGCGCCCGGGCCCCGACACAGCAATCCAGTATACGGTCTGGGATGCTGGGTTGGGTGGTCTGTCGCTCTTGTCCACGGATTATTTTGGGTTTTGGTATCGTAGGGCGGGGGCTTGCTCTCGCCGCGTAGGGGCGATTATCAATCGCCCGCCAATATCAAATCTTTTCCGCGCTGTTTTTATCCAGAAAGATAACGTCAAACTCACAAATCTTCGCGAGCCGCTCTACCACATCATAATTGGGCATACTGTAGCCCGTTTCATATCCGCTTAAGGTAGTTTGCGCGATCCCCAGCCTTGCAGCGAGTTCGGCCTGACTGAAACCGGCAGCGATCCGCATTTGTTTTATCCGTTTTCCAAGCAAAGCAATCACTTCACTTCCTGCTCCAGAGCGTCAAACGCGGGGGTATTAAAAAACTCGCCCAGCGTGATCCCAAACCCGTCGCAGAGTTTTTTGATCGTAGCAACGCCCGGGTTTTTACTTCTTTTGTAAAATATCCCCTTTATCGTGGAATTGGAAACGCCCGCAATATAACTTAACCCATTGATGGTAATGCCGCGCTCCTTGCACAACGCCTCAATTCTATTTGCCACAGCCTGCCTTGTATCCATGTCCGCACCTCTTTTCTTCAACAGCTTGCTATATATCGCAAATTATTGTTTGGTATATGTGGCAAAAAGCAAAAAGATGTGATACAATGTTTGCAATATATGGCAAATGGGAGGCAGATATGGCGGACTATAAAGAAATGTATTATGAACTTTTCGTAGAGGTAGCGAACGTAATCGAACGTTTGCAGAAAGTACAGCAGAAAACGGAGATGATGTACGCAACTGCGGACGGTGGAGACCTGGTTTTTGGTCCGAATGTTGACGAACAGGAGGGTGACGAGTAAGCGGATACCAAAAACCCATCATTCAAAAGGCGCGCCCGTCCGGCATGCCTTCCTTTCTATTGCCCCCGGCGCCCGGATAGACGCCGGACACTGGTTTTTTTATCCTGTTTTGTAAACAATACGGGTTTTTCTTGTCAGTTCTGTGGGAGATGTGCTAAAATAAAAAAGAATAAACTGGGGAGGTAGCTGGAATGAAGAAAAAGCTCATATCCGCACTACTGATTTTTGCGTTGCTGGTGGCCTTTGTGCCATACGGTTTGCCCACCGCCCAAGCGGCGGGCAGTCCCTCCGACTTTTCCTGGGACAACGCCACTGTGTACTTTTTGTTGACCGACCGTTTCTATAACGGCAATCCGGCCAACGACCATTCCTACGGGCGCGGGCTGGACCAAAGCGGAAAGGTCGTGCAGGGCATAGATCCCAGCGCCACCTTCCACGGCGGCGACTTTGCAGGCATTACCAAGAAAATCGAGGAAGGTTACTTCACCGATCTGGGCGTGAACGCGATCTGGCTCTCCGCGCCCTATGAGCAGATCCACGGCTATGTGCCGGGCTGGGGCGGAGATTGTTTCCCGCACTTCGGCTATCATGGCTACTATGCCTTGGATTACACGCAGCCCGACGCCAACTTCGGCACCAAGGCGGAATTCAAGACCATGGTCGACACGGCGCATGAGTACGGCATCCGTATCGTGCTGGACGTCGTGATGAACCACGCGGGCTACGTCACCCTAAAGGACATGGATGAATACGGCTTCGGCTCCTTTAACGGCAGCTGGCAATCCCATTATTATTCCTACAAGCCAAACTTGAACACCTATACCAACCATATCAATTACTCCACCGACACGGGCTGGAGCAACTGGTGGGGCAGGGATTGGGTGCGCGTCAGCGGCGCGGATGACGGCCGCAAGCCGCCCAGTTATGACGGGCCGGGCAGCACGGACGAGACGATGTGCCTGTCCAACCTTCCCGACTTCAAAACGGAGACGACCAATACGGTCAGCGTGCCGGTCCTGCTGCAGAACAAGTGGACCAAGGAAGGGCGGCTGACCCAGGAAACGGATAAGCTGAACGCATTCTTTACCCGCACCGGACGGCCCAAAACGGTGACGAACCACCTCGTCGCCTGGCTCTCCGAATGGGTGCGGGAATACGGCATCGACGGTTTCCGCTGTGACACGGCCAAGCATATCGAAATGGCGGCCTGGAAAGCGTTAAAGGACGAGTGCGTGGAAGCACTGCGGTACTGGAAGGGCCAAAATCCCACCAAGAAGCTGGACGATCTGGATTTCTGGATGACGGGCGAGACTTGGAATTGGAACATCGGCTCGGGCAAGGACCGCCACTTCACGCAGGGCGGCTTTGACTCCATGATCAACTTTGAGACGCAGGGCGCGGGCCTCTTGTCCGCGAGCAATGTCGCCGGCACGCACGCGCGCTACGCCACCAGCATCAATACTACGGCCGGCTTTAACGTGCTGTCCTATGTCTCCTCTCACGATACCGTCCGCGCATCCGGCGACCGCATCGCCATCGGCTCGGGACTGCTGCTGCTGCCCGGCGCGGTGCAGATTTATTACGGCGACGAGACGGGGCTCCCGCTGGACAGCGCTGCCTGGCCGGGCAGCGACCACCGGCTGCGCGGCGATATGAACTGGAATTCTATGGACGGCGCCGCTTTGGAGCATTGGCAGCTTGTCGGCACCTTCAGGGGC
>WRCT01000002.1 GCA_009783775.1 Clostridiales bacterium
CCGCAAAGCATTCAATGTTACCTGCTGTAGATCGGGAGAAAACCCTGTTAGCGGAGAGGCAGGGTTTTTTTCATCGCCCAAACACTCTACCACAGCCAGCGCTTCTGAGAAATCATCTTCCCTGCCATAGGCGCTCAGTGTAATCACACATTTCATGCCTGCGGCAGTTGCCGCCAAAAGCCCGATATGGGAATCTTCGATGACCAGGCATTCCTCAGCGGAAATGCCACAGGCTTCGGCTGCTATCCGATAGATGTCCGGCGCAGGCTTTTTGGCTTTTACTGCGTCACCCGCAAAGATACGGCGAATCACACTGTCCATATCGCGGCCCAACAATGCCCGCGCTATCGCAGCGACACTTCTTTCATGAGCGGTGGAGCAGATACATACATATATACCGGCCGCCGCTGCCTCCCGCATCAACCGGCGCACACCGGGGCGCGCCGGCAGAGAAGCCGCCAACTCCATGAATATCCCTGTTTTCAGCTTGTGCAGCCGCTCGATATACGCGGCGGTAAGCACCTTCGGCGGGAATTGGTCGGGCTGTGCGTAAAAGGCGGCGGACAACCGTTCTTTGCCGCCGCCGATGGCCACCAGGCGGCCGTACTCCTCTATGCTCCAGTGCAAATCAATGCCCTCGCGTGCAAAGGCCCGATTGAACGCCACTCGGTGCCCGTGCACTTCTGTTTCCGCAATCACGCCGTCACAGTCAAACAGCAATGCTTTCAGCGCCATAATATCTCCTCAAAATTCCAACCTGAGCTTTAGCTTGTCGCCGCGAAAGATCACCTTTGCAAATTCAAACGGTACGCCATATTTATCCACAAGGGTATCTTGCAGCAACAGCAGTGGGTGCCCTGCGGGAATGTCGAGCAAGTCCGCCTCCGTCTTGGATGCAGCGACCGATTCCAATTCTTCATATACACGGCTGCGGGTCAGCCCGTATTGTTTGCTGAGAATGGTGCAAAGCTGTTCCTCCACAAGGTTTTGGTTTTCCAGCCCGGGCGCAAGTTTCTCAGGAATATAGGAAATATGCAGACTCAACGGTTTGCCCTTGACTCCGCGCCGTCTTTGAATCACATAAACCTTTTCCTCGGCTCCCAACGCGAGTTTTTGGCGCACGTCCTTTGTGCCTCTGCACGCTTTCACCCCGAGCAATTCTGTTGTGACCTCGTAACCCAAACGCTCCAATTGCTCGCGAATACCCTCATAAAATAAAGATTTCGCATCAATCTTTTCCTCCGATACAAAGGTGCCCTTCCCCGCGATGCGAAACAACAACCCTTCCTGCACCAGTTTTGTAATGACATTCCGCACCGTCATTCGGCTGATGCCGTTTTCATTGCCCAGCTCGTTTTCGGAGGGGATGGGTGCGCCCGGCGCCCATTCTCCGGTGTGCAGCCTCCGGCGTATCGCTTCCTCCATCTGCCGATGCAGCGGCTTTGCGCATGTTTTGTCAATCATAAAACTTCCTCCTGAAGACAGTATATCAAATATAACAGGTAAATACAAGTATATTTATGTTTCCTATTGACATTTCCGCCATTACGTGGTAGTCTTGTATATACCTGTACGACATGGAGAGCGAATCGAAACCAAGCTGATTGCGCTGCTGGGGGAAGCGGAATCACTACTGTGAACGTTATTGTGAGGAGACAACGTTATGAACGAAAAAACAACCATTGAACCCGACCGAAGCGTTCTGCCAATCCAAGCGCCCGCCAATCCGCCCTGTGAAGCGGTGAATGCGGCAGCGTCCACGCCCCCACCCAGGTTTGCCGTCAAAGCACCTGCGGGCGCGCCCAACGTTGTGCTGGTCTTGCTTGACGACATGGGCTTTGGCGCCTGTGATACGTTCGGCGGACCCATTCCCATGCGCGCGGCCAATCGGCTGGCGGAAAACGGGCTGCGCTATACCCGCTTTCACACTACGGCTCTGTGTGCGCCGACACGCGCCGCTATACTGACAGGCTACAACCATCACACCAACAATATGGGGTCCATTCCGGAGCTGGGCACGGCTTTTCCGGGCAACACCAGCGTTCGTCCGGCTACCGTCACCCCCTTGGCCAGAATCCTGCGCGACAATGGCTACGCCACCGCTCAGTTCGGAAAATGCCATGAGGTGCCCACGTGGGAGATTACGCCCTTTGGGCCCTTTGACCACTGGCCAACGTCCACGGGATTTGATAAATTCTATGGATTTGTGGGCTGCCAAACCAACCAGTACAGCCCGCAGTTATACGACGGCACGAGGCGCCTTCCCGTTCCGAATCGTGCGGGATATCATCTGACGGAGGATCTGGCAGATAAAGCAATCGATTGGATGCGGTTTCAGAAGGCCTTGTTTGCCGACAAGCCTTTCTTCCTTTATTTCGCTCCGGGCGCTACCCATACGCCCCACCAGGTGCCTAGAGAATATGTCGACCGATTCAAAGGCTGTTTTGACGAGGGCTGGGACGCCCTGCGTATAAAAACCTTGGCGCGTATGAAAGACATGGGCATTGTGCCGCAGGACACCAAGCTGGCGGAAAAACCGGCGGATATCGCCGACTGGGATTCCCACACGCCACGGGAAAAGGAATTGCTGGCACGGGAGATGGAGGTCTATGCGGCGTTTGCGGCGCATACGGACGATCAGATCAATCGGCTAATCGACTGTCTGGAGGATATGGACATTCTGGACAACACCCTCTTCTTGTATGTGCTGGGGGATAACGGGGCCAGCGCAGAGGGGCAGGCTCGTGGGCTGTATAATGAGCAGACCCAGCTGAACGGTATCCCCGAGGACTTTGCGTTCTTTTACAACAACATGGATAAGCTGGGCAGCGACGAGGCCTATAACCAGTATGCCATGGGGTGGGCGATCGCGGCGGACGCCCCCTTTACCTGGGCCAAGCAGGTGGCTTCCGATTTTGGCGGCACCCGCAACGGCCTGGTGGTGCATTATCCCAAAGAAATTCAAAACGGGGGCGGGTTGCGGACGCAGTTCCACCATTGCGTGGATCTCGCCCCCACCATTTTGGAGGCCGCAGGCATTGACCATCCTCACACGGTGGACGGCGTGCCGCAGCGTCCGCTCGAGGGCAAGAGCATGGCCTACAGCTTCCGTGAAGAGAAGGCCCCCTCCGTTCGCAATACTCAGTATTTTTGCAATATGTCAAACTACGGCATCTACCATGAGGGGTGGTTTGCCGGGGTGGTTGGCAAGTATCCCTGGAGCGGAGCGCCGAGGTATAAGTCTTACGAAGAAGGCGTATGGGAGCTCTATGATATCGAAAAAGACTTTTCTCTCTCAACCAATCTGGCGGGGCGGTTTCCCGATAAAGTGACGGCTATGAAAGCGGTGTTTGAAGACGAGGCGCGAAAATATAACGTGTTTCCCATCGACAACCGCGGAAACCCACTATTTACCGCCAAGGTTGCCGGGCGGCCCGATCTTTCCGCTTCGCTCAAGTCCTTGTCGCTGCGGGCGGGCATGGAAAGTATGCAGGAAACCTGCTTCCCCAATTTGAAAAACACCTCTTACAGGATTACGGCGGACATTGATGTGCAGGACGGCTGCATGGATGGCGTGATTCTGTGCCAGGGGGGGAAGTTCGGCGGTTGGAGCCTGTATGTGCATCAAGGCGTGCCCACCTTCTGCTATAACTTTCTGGCGCAAAAACGGTATTATGTGCGCGCGCAAAACGCATTGGTGGCAGGAAAGAATCAAATTGAGATTGATTTTCGTTATGACGGCGGCGGACAGGGCGCGGGTGGTTTGTTCCGACTGTCTGTCAACGGCATTCCACACGC
This sequence comes from Clostridiales bacterium, assembly GCA_009783775.1. Taxonomy (GTDB): domain Bacteria; phylum Bacillota; class Clostridia; order Christensenellales; family CAG-138; genus WRCT01. The sequence goes on from WRCT01000002.1 coordinate 3,799, forward strand.
GGAGCAGCGCGCGGAACAAACCTTCTCCTGCAATACTTCCTTTGATGAAACCGCAAATGCCGGCGTGGATATCGGCACGCCTGTCTCTGAGGAATATACCTGCGCGAACAGCCGCTTTCAGGGTGACATCTATCGGGTTCATGTGCAAATCGAACCATGAGAGAATGAGGGCATTATGAAGAACAATTTGTTTTGCCGGATCTTGGCGGACGCGCAAAAGAGCAGCTCTGCCGTTGCGGCAATCAACATCTTAAATCACCTGACGGTATGCGCGGTTGTGAAGGCTGCGGAACAGGCGGGCAGGCCGGTCATTTTACAACCGTCGGTCGGTACGGTGCGGCGCTATGGGGTGGAGGCGCTTTACCATATGATCAATGTGTCCAAGCGGAACGCGCGTGTGCCGGTAGCGCTGCATTTGGATCACTGCATGGATATTGCCTTGGCAAAAGCCTGTATCCGGACCGGCTGGGACTCTGTTATGGTGGATTTTTCCGCTTTGCCCTTCGAAGAGAATGTGGCGCGGACACGGGAGGTTGTGCTGTATGCGCATCGGTATGGTGTGGCCGTGGAAGGGGAGATTGGCATCATAGCCGGCGTGGAGGATGGGATTGTGCAGGATGCCGCCTGCCCCGCCTCCTTTGTGGAGACGGTGGCGTATGTAGAGCAAACCGGAATCGATGCGGTCGCGCCCGCCATCGGCACGGCCCACGGCCTCTACACGGGCATTCCCAAGTTGAATTTTACCCTGGTGCGAGAGCTGGGCCGCCGCTATGTCCCAGTCGTGGTGCATGGCGGAACCGGCCTGCCGAAAGAGGGTTTTCTAAAACTGATTCAATGCGGTGCGGCAAAAATCAATATCTCTACCGCCTTGAAACAGGTTTATTTGGGAGCAGCTCGGAAGGCGCTTGCGGAGGAAAGCATCGCGCCGCTGACCTTTGACCAAGCCGTTGAGGCGGCGTGTATGTCTGCCATGGAGGCCTTTATTCGTTTGTTTGCGTAGGGAGAGGCAGTTTATGCTTTTTTAAAAGGGCAGCTTGTCCCAACAACCTCGCCGAAACACGATTTTATCATTTCAATAACACTCTGCCCGTGGCACACAGCGCGTCAAGTCGTTCGTCCAACAGCCTTCGATAGCCGCAAAAGCCACTTTCGCCCACGTACATGGCGCGGGTCAGGCGTTTGCAGCCGCCTTGACAGGCCGTTTGGTAGCGGCAACGTTCGCAGGCCTTCGGCAGTATAACGCGGCGCTGCAAAAAACCGCTCACCGCCGCATTGCCAAGGGCCTCGTGCAAGCCCATATCGCAAAAATTGCCCAAGCGGTATGCGTCCAGCACATAGAAATCGCAAGGGTAGACTCCTCCGTCTGCCTCCACGATATTTTGCGGGCGGCATTGGCCGTCCATGCCGCAGGCCGTCGCCTGTCCGCGGACAAATTGGTTTACGATGTCGTCAAACAGCTTTACGCTGATATAGTTGCCCGCCAGTGCCTGCTTTTGCCAGAGGGGGAACAGCGCGGTATAAAATTCATAAAAACGCCGCGAGGTCAGCGCCCAGGGGGATTCCTCCTCCGCGTCAAGCGCATCCAGACAGGGGATGAACTGGATGTAACGAAGATTCTGCGCCAGAATAAAACGCCACAGCTTCTGCGGATGGCGCGCAGCCTCGTTTGTCAGCACGCAGAGCATATTATAGTCCACATCGTGCGCATCCATTCGTCGCTTGGCCTCCATCACGCGGTTGAAACAGCCTCTGCCCATACCGTCCACTCGATTTTGGTTGTGCAGTGCCGCGGCGCCGTCCAGAGAGAGTCCCACCAGAAAGCCTTTTGCTTTCAAAAAGGCGCACCAGTCCTCGTCCAGCAGAATACCGTTGGTTTGCAATGCCCACGAGAGCCGAACCTGCTTTGGTTGGGTCTCGGCTTTCTTCACGAAATCTTTGAAAAAGTCCAGGCCCGCCAGAGTGGGCTCCCCACCCTGAAAGGCGAGGGTGAGGCTGTCGCCCTCCTCGATGTCTTTCCACAGCCCCGCAATTATTGCATACGCCGTTGTGCGAGACATAAGGCCATAGTTGGCCGTCTCCCGCTTCTGGCTGACATCGGCGTAAAAACAATAGCGGCAACGCAGGTTGCACAACGACGAGGCCGGTTTGAGCATAACGGAAAACTCCCTCATATGGCATTCCCCAGGCTGCGCAGAATGTTAAGGAGACACAGACAAAAGGCCAAGACCTGCGCGGCATTGAACAGGATGTCGGTGGCCTTTGCGCTCGTATGCCGATGCGTGTATGCCCCGATGAGTCCGCCCGCCACTGCACCGGCCAGCATTACAGGCAGCATCGACAGCGCATAACCCCCAAAGCCGCCGGCGAGCAGGGTGAGCAGTAAATTGGCGCCCTGGCTGAAGAGGATGGTGAGCAGGGAGCAGAGCGCAGCCGTTTTGGTGGAAAAACCGAATACAAAGATAATCAGCGCCACATTGATGGGACCGCCCCCAATGCCGAGGAAGGAGGAGGTAATTCCTAAAAACAGCCCCGTCAGCGCGGAGGACGCAATTCCTGCACGGTTCAGCGAGGGCAGTTTTTGCTTGTGCAGCATATAAACAAACACGGCCACGATCAGCATGGCCAGAACAATGTTTTGCACAACTGTGGTTTGGGAAGACCTGCCGCCGTCCGCCAAAAGCCTTCGCAGGAGCAGGTTGCCCGCATTGCCGCCCAAGGCCGCCCCCGCCGCAAGAGGTATAGTTATGTTTTTTTGTGGTCTGTATGGGCTTTTGCGCTGCCGCCAAAGCGACACCGCCGACATGACAAAGACCGTGGCGGAGGACAGGACCGAGATGCTTGCCACGTCATAGTGGCCGAGCATATCCAGCGCCGGCTTGAGGATCACGCCGCCGCCCATGCCCGTCGCCGCACCTATTGCGGTGGCAAGGATCGACAAGACAAAATAAAGAAGATAGCGCATGGGCCTATACCATGATCAGCGAGATGCCCTTTTCCGTGATCAGCTCCTGCCAATAGACCGGCAGGTTTTTATCCGTAATGATTTTATTGAAATCGGCAATGTCCGCAAAATAGCAGGATTTCACAATGCCGAACTTGCTGGAATCCAAGACAAGGATTCGCTCCGCGCCGGACTCCAGAATGGCCTGTTTGGTATGCAGCTCATAGTTGTTCGTGCAGGTTACGCCCAAGGACTCGTGCACGCCCGCCGCAGACACAAAGACCTTGGACGCACGGGTCCTCTTTATGAGGGAGACGCTTTCAGCGCTCTCGAACATATAGGTGTCCGAATGAAAATATCCACCGCCGAAAATCAGTCGGATGTTGGGCTTGTCACAAACCTTGTTGATGATGTTCAAATTACAGCTTAAGATAGTCAGGCGCAGCTCGTTGGGAATATAGTCCGCGATATGCTCGGTGGTGGTGCCGTTGTCAATGATGATACAGTCGTCCAACTCAATCAGGGAAGCGCCGCAGACGCCGATTTTCTCCTTTTCCTTGACATGGGCGGTGCCCGCCCGCATTAGCGAATACTCGTCGTTAACCACCTGCAACAGATTCTGCGTCTCATACAGTACCGATCCGCGCACATTTGCCACGATACCCTTGCCTTTTAATATCTCCAGATCCCTGCGTATGGTCATTTCCGAAACCTGCAACAGGGAAGCCAGCTCCTTTATCGTTGTACGCTGCTTCCTATAGAGTATTTCTATCAGTTGGTTGGTTCGATCTACTTGTTTTTTCATGATTGTCCCTGCTCTTTTATTTTTTCACATACTTCATTATAAGTAAATGTTTCACATATTTCAACAATATTTGTTGTTTTACCAACATCATTGCTCCCCGGCATTTTTCACCGCGTTCATAAACCTGCGGTGATAAGTGATGACCTGCGGGGCGGACGTAAACCTGGCCAGGTAATTCGGCTCCGTCGTGATCACGATTTTGTCCGTCATATCGGCAAACTCGGGCTCTGTCATCAACTTATCCAGGTCGGGATAATTTTTTGAACCCTCCATGCTGCAAACGATTAATCTGGTATCTTTCAGATTGGAGTTTCGCAGCATACGAAGACTGTGCCTGACCCCATCCATACCGTCAAAGCCCTCTTTTTCATTAATTTTGCGGTATGTGATGGCTTCTCGCGCGATTCTCTCAACAAGACGAAGGCTTGCGTTCCCGTCTTCCCCCGACAGGAAGTCCCATTCGATGAGAAAGCTTCTCAAGTCCGACAGGAACCGTTCGTCACAGGTTTTCTCATAGGCGTGGAGCAAGCCGTTGATATAGGTCGTAATCCCCACGCGTTGGCGCACAAAGCTGTTGATGAAATACGGTTTCGCCTGCAGCGCCATACCGGTCTGCCAAGGCTCGAACATTAGGGTATAATTTACGCGGTAACCGTGTTCGTGTAGTTTTAAGGCAAGGTTATGCCCATGCAGGTAATCCGCCGTAGAGGCCTCATTATACCGCGTGGACAGGCGCTTGCTGCCCTGCAACAGTTGATGCACATTGGACGCGTTCACCGGGCCGGTGTGGGGAACTTTAATAACCACCCTATATTCGGAGAGCATCTCTTTGAATTCCTGCACCTCCTCCAGGATCTGATTAAAGTCCGCAAAGGGGTCATTTACCTCTACACTAATGTCGCAACCGGGTCCGAGGATGCGCCCAATCTCTCGCATGACCTCATTTCGGTTTTTATATTTTCTCCCCACGTTTGCCTTCGGGTTGTTGATGAACAAGTCATAGATGATCCCGGGGTTACAGGTCAGGTTTCCGATCAGGTTTTTGATCGGCTCGATCTCATAGGGGTTTGCCGAGTCCGCAGAAAAAATGAACCGGGTGGCGCGTTTTTTGCCATTTTTGTCGTAGGAAATATCTCTGACCAAATCTATTTCCAAATGCATATTGGGCTTCATATTATATTCGATCCGAAAGCCCGCAGGAGTCTCCTCTTCCGGCGTTTTGAAATAATCGATCACCTGCTTGAATCTCGCGCTCACCCCAATGGACTTGACGGTCCGCAAAAAGAATGCATACTCCGAAAACCGGATTTCTTTATGCAATGCACGCTTTGCATAAGGTTCCTCTGCGGCCGCAACAAGGGACTGGCCCTGTATCAAAGAACCCAAATTATAATTGATGCCTTCCGTTCTAACTGCCTCCATACCTTACAGACCACCTTTCAAATACCTTATATAATACTCTACAAGCTCTCCCGCGCTTCGGGTGCCAATCAGCCTGACCTGCATATGGTTGATCATAAAGAGCGCCGCCGCCAGTGTAAATGTCCGCGGTACGCCCGACACTTTAATCTTCGTATCCCCCGAGAGATTGGCCCGCATAATCTCCACATGGCGTATATCGGGAAAGGCCTGGCTGCCCGTGGCTGTCTTGACATAATCTACGCCGCACGCGCAGCAGATTTTGGTCAGCGTTGCAATTTCGTCATCCGTCAAAAAGCCAACTTCAAATATGAGTTTCGTATCGCAATCGCTTCCGCAGATGCGGACAAACTCTCGGATTTCCTCCGTCACAAGACGATAGTTGCCATCTTTCAACGCGCCGATATTCACAACCATGTCACAGGCAGCGCAACCGACACATACCATCTCCTCCAGTTCCAGATATTTTGCCTTGGAAATGGTGGCTCCATAGGGAAAGCCTATGACGGCGCTCGGTCCGACGCCGGTGCCCGCCAATTCCTTTACTACCAGCTCTGCCCAACAGGCATTTACATTCACATTTGCCAGCCGGTATTTCGTAGCGATGCGGCAGGCCTCCCTGATATCCTTTTCCTGTAAATTCGGCGCAAGGTACGCCAGGTCCAGGTGTTTCGCAAATTCTTGTGCGGTCAACATAGTCCTTCCTCCTTATGTTTTGTGCTTGTTTTTCACATAGGCTTTTCCCAACGCCAAGGGCGCTGCGGAGCTTCGCATAAAGGCAGCCAGGATAATCAAGCCAACCAAATAAGGAATAGCCTGTATCAATTCCGGAGCAATCGGGAGCGCCTGACTGACCTGCAACTGCAATTGGATCGCGTCAGAAAAGCCGAACAGCATGGCGGTTAAAAGAATGCCCACAGGCTGCCACTTTCCCATTTTCACGGCGACAATGGCCATATAGCCCCGGCCGGCGATCATATTTGTAACAAAGCGGTTCATTTGCCCGAGGGACATATAGGCCCCGCCAAGGCCGGACAATATGCCGCAAATCATAAGACAAACATAGCGGTACCGCCAGGGATTGACGCCCGCCGTCTCCAACGTGACCGGATCATCTCCCACCGCTTTGATGCGAATGCCTATGGGCGTGCGGTTCATAATATAATACGCAATCGGCACAATCAGGAATGCAATGTAAGTCAGAGGCGGCAGTTGGGCAAGATATTTTCCGACGAAAGGGAGTCCCTCCAAGAAAGGAACCCTTTGGATGGAGGGAATTTGGACGGAGATGCTTGTGCCGTACATACTTTTTATGACAAAGGAAGTAAAGCCCAGCAGGAACATATTGATGCCCAGGCTGCTTACGATTTGATTGCCGCCAAACTCAATGCAAATCACGCCGTGCAGTAGAGCCACCAGCATGGCGCTTGTCATGCCCGCCAATACGCCAACCCAAGCGCTGCCCGAGTAAAGGGAGGCCATCATGGCGGCAAAGGACCCCATCAGCATCATGCCCTCGGTACCCAGGTTGATGACGCCGCTGCGTTCGCTGAACATCGCGCCCGTGGCGGTGATCAGGATCGGTGTGGCCAAGCGTATAGCAACCACAATCAAAAGCATCATTGTTTCCATGCAACTATCCTCCTGTCCAGCCATCTGCCTGCCAGGTTGATTCCGCGGCGGAAAATGGGTTCGGCGGCAATGCAGATTACCAGTAGTCCCTGAATTACCGTGATAATCTCTTTATCCACACCCACGGCAATCTGCATAAACTGTGAGCCCGACCGCAGCCCGCCGAACAGCAGGCCGCCCACAATGGACACCAGGGGATTGCCCTGCGCGAGCAAGGCGATGGGAATGCCGTCGAACCCGTAACCCGGCGAAAAATCATTGTAGAGCATCAAATAGGTGCCCTGTACTTCCATGGCGCCAATCATTCCGGCCAACATACCCCCCGCAAGGAGCGCAAAGAAAACATATTTTTTTGAGGGGATACCCGCATAGCTCGCCGCGTGGTGATTTAAGCCAACCGCCCTTAACTCAAATCCGTTCGTTGTGTGGTTCAAATAGATGTATAGGAGTATGGCCACGCCAAGCATAAGCAGCACCGCGCTGGACAGCTTTGCCGAGCCCCCAACCAGAATAGGCAGCGCGGCGGTTTCCTGTATGCGGTTTGTGCCGGGGACCATGGCGTTGTCTCCCCGAAAGGGCCCCAAAACAAGTGCAATCAGTACCAATTTGGCGACTAGGTTAAACAAAATATTGCTTACGATAATATTTGCGTCTCTTTTGATATATAAGACGGTCGGAATCAGCGCCCAAAGCGCGCCGCTCAGCATACCGGCCGATATGCACAGCGGGATGTGCAGAAACGCGGGCAGGCCGGTGATATAGATGCCCGCCAGAGCAGAGCCGAGTGCGCCGAACAGAAGCTGCCCCTCCACGCCGATATTAAAGACACCCACCTTGCTGCAAATACCGACGGCAAACGCGGCAAGACAAATGGGAACGGCTTTGTTGATTGTATTAATCCAGGCCGTGCTGCTGCCGAAAGCGCCTTGAAAAAGTGCGCCATAGGCAACAAGGGGACTTTTGCCCAAGGCAAGAATCAAAAGGCCCGCCAAAAGGAAAGAAAACAACAACATACAGATCGGCGAGAGGACCGCGGCAAATCTATTCTTTTTCATGACGCGCCCCCTTTTCCGTCTGTAGATTCTCGCCGTTATGAACGTTATCGTTCATTCGGCCCACCATCATATAGCCCAGTTTTTCACGAGTGGCATCTCGTCCGGCAAGTGTGCCCATCAAACGGCCCTTGTACATAACGGCGATACGATCGGACAGGGACATCAGTTCATCCAGCTCCAGTGAGGCCAGCAGCACACCGCCGCCCTCATTGCGCAAACCGATCAACGTCTGATGAATGAATGCGATCGCGCCGATGTCCACACCGCGTGTCGGTTGGTTGGCGACGATGATGCGTGGTCTGGCACCCATTTCCCTCGCGACAATTACCTTCTGCTGGTTGCCCCCTGAGAGGGTTCCGGCAAGGACTTCCTCTCCGGTCGTCCTAATGTCGAACCGCGCAATTGCAGCCTTTGCCAGCGCCTTGCGATTTTTCTTATTGATAAATCCTTTGCGGTTATACTCTCTTTTTCGCTCAAAACCCAAAGTCAGATTTTCTTCTATGCTAAAGTCAGATACCAGGCCATGTTTCAGCCTGTCCTGAGGAATGAAGCCCATGCCGCTCCTGCGGCGCTGCAGCGGGTTTCGGTGGGTCACGTTATTGTCCGCGAATAGAATCTCCCCTTGCGTGGGCTTTATTGTTCCGTTAATAATCTCCGTCAACTCATCTTGCCCGCTGCCGTCGATTCCCGCGATACCCAATATTTCCCCCTTGTGCACTTCCAGGTTGATATCCTTGAGAATGAAACGCTCTCCGGCACGGTAGCTTAGGTCTTTTACCGAGAGCAGCACGTCTTTATCGGGGACTCCCTTTATGTCATACTGCCCCAGATTGACATTGCGCCCCACCATCATGCCCACGATTTCATTCACATCGGTGCCGGCGGTTTCTACTGTGCCGATATGAACGCCGCGGCGCATCACGGTAATGCGGTCGCTGAAGTCTATCACCTCTTGCAGCTTGTGGGTAATGATGATGATGCTCATGCCCTGCTTTTTTAAGGAGGCCAAAATCACACCCAACTCGTCGATCTCCTGAGGTGTCAACACCGCTGTCGGCTCGTCCAGGATCAGGATATTTGCCTTGCGATACAACACCTTGATGATTTCGACCTTTTGCTGCATACCCATGGACAAATCCTGCACCGGCGTATCTAAAGAAACCTCCAGCTTAAATTGCTCTAAAAAGGGGCTCACCTCTTTTTTCGCCCGGGCGCGATGGAAACGCAACGCGCTCCCCGGCTCGTTTCCCAGGACGACATTCTCCACGATGGAGAGTCTCGGAATCAGCATGAAGTGTTGGTGCACCATGCCTACGCCCTGTTCAATCGCACCAAGCGTGGTCTGGTAGTTCATCTTCTTTCCATGGATGTATATTTCCCCGCTGTCGGGTGTGTGCAACCCATACAAGATGTTCATCAGCGTGCTTTTCCCCGCCCCGTTTTCTCCCACCAGGGCGAGAATTTCGCCTTTTCTCAGGGTCAGATCTACCTTGTCGTTTGCTATCACACGCGGGAAATGTTTTGTGATAGCACACATCCGCAATGCATACTCCATGTTATCCTCCATAGAGAAACCATCTTTTTCAAATTTGCCGGTGTGTCATTTCTGCCACACCGGCAGCGGTATAGGAGGCCTAATCAATCAGCACTGGTGAGGGGGTCAGCTCAACGAAACAAGGAAAGCGTCAAACTCGGCCTGCGTTGCCGGCGCTGTGACCGCTCCGGAGATGAGCTTTGCTTTCAAATCCTCCATCTTTTGTTTCACATCTTCAGGAATGAGATGTCCGATGATAGGCGAGTAGCGCAGCTCAAGCGCATTCTGCTCAAAGCCCGCCATCTTGATGCCGCCGACGGCGGTTCCGTTTGCATAGGAGACGCAGGCCTCATAAGCCGCGTTGCCGTATGCCTTTACATTGGAGGCGATGACACGCTCCGGCGAGAGATGGAACTGGCCGTTTGCGCCGCCCATGGCGAACTTGCCGCTTTCAAAAGATTCGGCCGCTTGGAAGGTGCCGCTGTTTGCGCCGCCGGCATAGGTGCCCACGATGGAGATGCCTTCGTTGAAGAATTGCAACGCCAACTCCTTGCCTTTTGCGACATCGCTGAAGCTGCCCACATAGGCGACCTTGCACTCACCGCCTGCATAGGCTGCGCCCGCCTGCGTGCTGAACTGGGTGATTTCAAGAATCGGGTTGCGCACACCGCCAATCCAGGCGGATACGTCCCCGCCGCCAATGGCGCGGCTCATCTCAATGGAAAAGGCGCCGCACATGAACCCCACGTCCTGCAAGCGGAACTGGAGGCTGGTGACATTTGGCACATCATTCACCGAGCCCTCCATGGACACAAAGTGCGTGTCGGGAAAATCGGGGGCAACCTCGCGCAGCATATCGCTGACCGAATTTTCGCAAATCACGACCAGGTCATAACCTGCCTGGCCTAACGTAACGCAATTTACGCGAATGTCTTGCAGCTCCTGCGGTTCAATGGTTGTGAGATGGATCCCGTTTTCGTCGGTGAAGCGCTGTACGCCTTCGCGGATGACATCATTGTACGCCTCGTCGCCGAGACCGGCGGTGGTCACAATAATGGCAACCTTCAAATGGGAAAAATCAACGGGCGGCGCAACCGGCTCCTCGGTTACGGACGGAGCCTCGGTTACATTGGCGGGAGGGCCGGGGATGCTCACCTCTTCGGGAGGCGTGACGTTGCAACCAAGCGCCATGCACAGCGCCACTACAACAGCCAGGATAATGGAAAGCTTTTTTTTGTTCATGATAGTTCTCCTTTGATCAATGAATTTTTTTGAATCGAGCCTGTTCTTTTATAAACGTACTGACCCTGTATTTACTATAACACAACATATTTTGTTGTGTCAATAACAAATGTTATAAATATCCCAAAATATGTTTGAACCAGTTAGCAAAGCAACCAAAGATTACAGATTGTTGCCAATCGCGGCGGCAATTCGTTCCGATACAGCGCTTGCCTGCCTGTGCAAACGCCCGATATCCATCGTGGTCAGGCGGCCGGTTTCCACCACGCGGCGGCCTTTGACAAACACGTCGGTTACATCCGATCCCGTGGCGCAGTTGACCACCAAGGAAGCCGCGTTGGAGTGGTTTTCCGTCCGCAGTGGGGACAAGTGTGGCTTTGCCATATCCAGCAGAATCATATCGGCGCGTTTGCCCACCTCAATCGTGCCCAGTTGCAGCTCCAGTCCAAACAAAGACGCGCCACCCACCGTAGCCATATCCAACACGTCCTTCTCCGTTACAGTGCCCGGCCCCGAAGTGAGGCTATGCAGCAGAAGCATCGCTTTCATTTCGCGAAACAAGTCCGCGCTGTTGTTCCACATTGCGCCATCTGTGCCAAGCCCGAGACGCAACCCCGCTTGCAGCAGCTTGGGTATGGGCGCAACGCCGTCCGCCAGCTTCATCTCGGCCACCGGCGTGTTGACGATGCCGACGCCCCGTTTGCCCAACAGCTCGATCTCTTCGTCACTGAGGTATACCGCGTGGGAGGCTATCATGTTTTCATTCAATACCCCACAGTGCTCCAGATAGGCAACGGAGGTTTGTCCGAAGCGCCTTTTGATGAGGTCAAGCCGCCAGGCGGTTTCCGCCAGATGAAAGGTCTGCCTGATGCCATGTATCGCCATTTTTTGTCCGATGCGTTTCAACCGTTCCTCATTAAAATCTTCCTCGGCAATCGTAACCAGTATGGGTAACAGGTCTGCGGACCGGCAGCCTGAGATAAAAGTTTCTATCTCGCTGTCATCTATGAGCATATCGGGCTTGGAGAAATCCCTGCGGATGTTCTCCGCCGGCGCACCCCGGATCCCTGTCTCCGCCATGGCGTCAATGGCGCGCAAGCCCAGGCTCCAGAACATGGACTCTGCCAGAAAGGTGGTGCCGGAGAGCAGGGCTTCGCAATAGGTCAGCTGCCTGGATAAAAAACGGTTGTCGTCGCTTAAATATCTTCGAAACCAACCGTAGGGGGCGAACGTTTCATTTTGCTTTTGCAGGGTCAGATTGTCCCCAAGGCCCTTTAGCAAGGTCATGTCCCCATGACAATGTCCGTTGATCAGGCCGGGCATCAGAATTTTACCCTCGGCAGGCACGACAAGCGTTCCCTCCATCGGCGTACCCGACCGATTGATTTGAACAATCCATCCGTCTTTGACTCCCACCGACGCTTGAAACGGCAGATAGTCGGTGTGGGAGGACAAAATAATTGCATTTTTTATGATAAGGTCAAATGCCATGGGGGCGCCTCTTTCCTTGATTAAAATGCCATCGTGTAAATTCTTACAATGTCGTCTGTGTTTAGCGCGCGCACCGCGCCGATGGTTCCGCCCAAAGAGGCGGCTTTCGCCATCTGAATAAAGTGATCCCGATCGGTCACGCCGATGTCGCGCAGGTGTGTGGGCAGGCCCAAGCCTCTGATCCACCCTTCCAGCGCATCCAAGCCTTTGCGCGCCGTTTGTTCCGCATCGGCCTCGGGTGCAAGCTCAAACACCTGCTCCGCGAAACGCCCAAAGAGCGATGGATTTTCACCGCACACATAGCGCGCCCAAACCGGAAGCAGAACCGCTATCGTGGCGCCGTGAGCCGCATTGTAAGTCACGCTTAACGGCGCACCCATCTCATGCGTCGCCCAATCCTGGTTCCTGCCCGCGCCCAAAAGGCCGTTGTGCGCCAGGATAGAGGCCCACAAAAGGTTGGCCAACACATCATAATCCGCTTGCTCCGTCAAGACCGTGCAGGAACAGTCGACGACCGTTTTCATAACGGCCTCGCAAAGGCGGTTACTGAGTGCGTCTCCCTGCAGGTTCGAAAAATAACGCTCTGTCACATGGGAGAACATATCTATGATACCGTATGTCAGATGCTCTTTCGGCACCCCGACGGCGAGCTCCGGATTGATCAGTGTAAAAGCGGGGCGGATACAGTCCCCCATGACGTCCCGTTTCTCCGCTGTCGTCTCATTTGTAATGACTGATCCGCAGCTTCCCTCGCTGCCGGTGGAGGGCGTGGTCATCACCACACCGATCGGCAGCGCCGCCCGCGCCGCCGCTCTGCCCGTATAAAAGTCCCACACATCCCCCTCGTAAAGCGCGCCGAGGGCAATCGCCTTGGCGGTATCAATGACGCTGCCGCCGCCGATTGCTATCACACAGCCGATGCGTTCCGCTTTGCATAAAGCGATTCCCTTGTAAACCAAGGACAACACAGGGTTTGGCACAACGCCTCCCAACTGCCGCCAAGTCACGCTTTCGGCTTCAAGGGAGGCGGTCACCCTTGCCAACAGGCCTGAGCTGACGACAAAGCCCTCTCCGTAATGCACAATTAAAACATTCTGAGAAAAGACTTTTGCCTCCTGTCCTGCCAGCGATTCAGCATTGCGCCGGAGGATAAAACGGGTGGGCGATACAAACGTAAAATCCTGCATAATTTTTCTCCTGCTCTATGTTTGATTCCACCATAAACCTTATAGTAACTATAATGTCAAGTCTTTTTTTGCCTCAAATGTGTTATACTTGCAGAAAGAAAAGAGGAAGACATGAATAACCTGACGATTGGGCAAATGGCCAAGTGCAATGGGATTTCAACCCAGACTCTCCGCCTGTACGATAAAATGGGATTGCTGAAACCATGTATACGAAACAGCGAGACCGACTACCGCTACTATGACCTGCGTCAATCGGCCTGTCTGGATATGATTCAGTATATGAAGACGCTCGGCATCTCACTGAAAGAAATCAAAAGAATATTGGATGAACAGGATATCGACGTGATTACCGCTATGCTGCAAAAACGCCTCTCTGAAATTGACCGGCAGATCCACGATCTAAACGTCACCAAGGGCGCCATAAGAAACATGGCAAGCGGGCTGCATACCTATCGCTCCATCCCGGTGCAGAATACAGTAGTATGGGAAACCCTGCCGGCGCGTTTGATTCACTCCTATCCCATTTGCGAGGACTTCTCCACAAAGGGGAATAATTATTTTGAAGCCGTACTGCGGGAGGTCAGGAGCGATCTGATCTCCCGCAAAATTCCTGTCTCCTATTTCTGCAACGTAGGCACCACAATCCATCTCGATGATTTTGCGCGGAGAAACTATATGAGCAACAGGGTGTTTATCTGGGCAGACAAATATACTGCGGGAATCCTGCCTGCAGAAACCATTCCGGGCGGCAGCTATCTCTGTGTTTATTTTGAAAATTACCGCAGAGAAACCGAGCATCGGGAAAAGCTCCATGCCTTTGCTGCCGGCGTCGGATACCGTTTTGTCGGCGACTTTGTGTGTGAATCCATTTCGGAATTCCCCATATTTCAAAAAGCCGAGCGAAACTCGTTTATCAAGATTCAAATCGCTGTCGAAAAAAACACTTGACATTATAGTTGCTATAAGGTTTATGGTAAAAGCGAAGGGGACCCCCTCTCCTTTTTATGGGAACCCCTGAAGTATCAAGCATAAGGAGGAGCGCTTTTATGGATGCGCGAGCTTTGCTGACAAAGGTGAATGATATCTGCCTTTATGTTAAGGATTTTCAAGGCTCCTTGCGATTCTATACTGAAAAGTTCGGATTCAAGGTAAAGCGGCTGCAACCGGATGCCGACCATGCCAACTACGCCGAATTCGCATTTCATGGGACAAGTGTGACCATGTGGGATGTGAAAGGCGTGTCCGAAGTGTTGGATCCCACCTGTTTGGGCGGAGAAGGCCATCACTTTATGATTGCCGTAAAGGTTCCCGCGGCGGACGATGTGGACGCCATACATACCGCGCTTGTTTCACGCGGCGTCCCCTGCCTGTCCGCGCCAACCGTTTATCCTTTCGGTTCCAAAGCAGCCTATTACCAAGACTACGAGAAGAACATCTGGGAAGTTTTTGCTTGGATGGAAGGAAACGGGCCGGGTCTATTATAGAAAATCCAAAGGAAAGGAAAAGAAAAAAACATGATGTCCGAACAGAAAACCTATTTGGCCTCCGCGCCCAAGGCCGGAAATGAGGGCGTATATCATTTGCGCTTAAAACAGGGTGATGTGCCCAGTTATGTGCTCCTGCCCGGCGCCCCCGAACGCACTATGGTCATTGCAGAAAACTGGGAGCAAGTGCAAGAACTTGCCCAATACCGGGAGTATAAAACGGTGACAGGCAGTTACAAGGGTATGCCGTTGGCCGCGACATCCACCGGAATCGGGTGCCCGGGCGCTGAAATTTGCATTCATGAGCTGAATGTCGTGGGCGTACACACCTGCATAAGGGTGGGCACTACCGGTTGCATCGTGCCGGACTTTGACCTGGGCGATTTGATTATTCCCGTCGCCTGCATTCGCAAGGACGGCACCTCCATTGCATATGTGGAGCCGGAGTTTCCGGCCTTTGCAAACACCAGAGTGGTCATGGCGCTCATGCAGGCTTGTGAGCGTTTGAACTACCGCTACGGCCTTGGGCTGAGCTATACGGTCGGTTCGTTTTATATTGGTCAGGGCCGCCCCCTACAGGAGGGTGGCGGCGGGTATTGGCCATCCTTTGCCGAGAAAATCATCTCGGATCTGCAATCGGCCCGTGTGACCAATATTGAAATGGATACCGCCGGACAATATGTTGTGGGATATCTGCACGGCATGAGAATGGGCGCCATTCTCTCTGTTATTGCCAATCGTGTTTTGGATCGTTGGGGCGACAACGGCGGCGAAGAAAGAGCCTGCCGGGCGGCCTGTGAAGCTATGAAGATTCTGGCGGAGTGGGATCAGTCGGCCGGAGGAGCCATTCATTAAACGAAAAATCAGCAAAAGACACTTTTGCAAAAAGCAATGATATGGGCGATGCGCATCATGCCCGCCTGTCTTTCATTCTCTTTGGGGGCTTTCTCATGTTCGCAAATCTTGCTCACAATTGTTCACAAACCAACTATTGTATTGTGAACATCCATAAGCTATAATTGCGTTAGACGACACTATGCGCATTGCAATCCCTGTATTTTCGGGCACTTAACGGTTTCACTTGCGCTTCATGCGTTGCGACTGTCTGGCTGAGGACCGGAAGGTCGGGGGTTCGAATCCCTCAGGGCGCGCCAAAAAAACGCCGTCGCACGCGGCAATGAAGAATGATAAATGATGAATGGCAAATGATAAACCGGCTTTGCGGCGACATTTTTTGTGTTCATCATTTGCCATTGGCGCAAGCGGATTGTTCATCATGTATTCCCGCCTGCGGGCGGTGTCTTTTCGGAAGGAAATATGGACAAAAAAGAACTGGTCAATCAATACAAAAACCGTGCGCAGACGGGCGGGGTCTTTGCCATCAAAAATACCCTGCGGGATAAGTGGTATGTTGACGCCACAGTTGACCTTAAGGCCGCGCAAAACCGTTTCGCGTTTTTCGGCAGTACGCACCTGAAACTGGCCGAGGATTATAAGGCGCAAGGGGGCGCAGGTTTTGCCTTTACTGTGCTGGAAGAACTGCAAAAGGGCGAGACCCAAACGGACAGAGCGTTTAAGGACGATTTGTCGCTGCTAAAGACCATTTGGCTGGAAAAGCTGACCGGACAAGACTTGTATTAGACGAAGGAGGGGGCTCGCCCATGTGGATTGCCTACGCGCTGCTGGCCGCGCTGTTTGCTGCGGTCACGTCCATTTTGGCGAAACTGGGACTGGAGGGCGTCAATTCCAATCTTGCCACCGCGATCCGCACGGCGGTCGTGCTGCTTATGGCCTGGGGTATTGTTTTCATCACGGGCAAGCAGCACGAGGTTACGAACATCACGCAAAAGTCCTGGCTGTTTCTGATCCTGTCCGGCCTGGCGACAGGGCTGTCCTGGCTGTTTTACTATAAGGCGCTCCAGATGGGCGACGCCTCCAAAGTCGTGCCGATCGACAAACTCAGCGTGGTGATATCCATGCTGCTGGCCTTTGTGTTTCTGGGCGAGAAGGCCGATGTCAAAACCATTCTCGGCGGCCTGCTGATTACGGCGGGCACGATCGTTTTGGTTGTTTAGCGACTTGTTTCACGGGAAATCCGACTTAATCAGCGGTTCCTATGACGTCATTGCGCGGAGCGAAAAGGAATTGTGTGACACCAAGTTGGACGACGGAGCAATCCAGATAATGTCGGAGCAATCTACAAATGCGTTTTAAGGAACTCCGAAACTGGATTGCTTCGTCGGGTTGCTCCATTTTTATGAAACTTGCGTACTCCTCGCAATGACAGATAGAAAAAACTTGCATTCATGCATTTGGTGTGCAAAATCGCAATCAGCGATTGATATTACAGCGGACCCAACTCCACCAGCCAGCGCAGGATACGTGCTGCGTCCGCAGCGGAGACAGGGCCTGCGCCGGACGTCACTTTGGCGTTGCGCTCTCCCTGCGCGGATAGGGTTGTCAGTTGCACCAGGGCGCGTAAAATGTGGGACGCGTCCGCCGCGTTGACCAAACCGTCACAGTTCGCGTCACCGCGCAGATAGGAATCTTTGGTTGGCGTCGGTGTTGGTGTTGGTGTCGGCGCGGGCGTCGGTGTAGACGTGGGCGTCGGTGTAGACGTGGGCGTCGGTGTAGACGTAGGCGTTGGCGTTGGCGTGGGTGTTGGTGTCGGTGTCGGCGTGGGTGTTGCGGTCGGCGTAGGTGTTGGCGTTGTTTCAGGCGCGACTGCCGCCGTCTTGAGGAAGATATCCAGGCAGAAGGTGTAGCCGACAAAATTGAGATTCATGATTTCATCGTACAGTCTGAACTCCGGCGTGAGGCCGCTGGTGCGCAGCGCGATACTGCGGGTGGCGTTGCCTGTCACGGCGTTCACATTGTGGACCCGCCAGCCGTTATAGTTCGCGCCGCCGTGGATTTTGGCATTCAACGCTGAGATTTCATAATACACATTCTCGCCGCCTGTCTCAAAGGCCGTGCCGGAGGACCAGCCCGGACTTTGCCCCGCGTCGTTGGTGAATGTCCACAGTTCGTCCTCCTCGCCCAGCGTCCAGCGATAGGTCCCGATGTTATCCAAAATCGAAATCGGCAGCGTATGCGCACCGTCCCCTATCGCCGCGGTAAAAGCCACCGCCGCCTGCCCGCCTTCGGTGCCCGCAGCCATTGCCATATAATGCGTGGCGGAATCATTGTGCCGGGCGGCCAGAACGATTTCGGCGCCGTCATACAGCCAGGCGAGATCGGTCACGCGGATCCATTTGTCAGGTCCGTCCGGATCCGGCGTCGGCGGCGCGGTCGGCGGCGCGGTTGGCGTGGGCGTGGGTGTCGGGGAAGGGGTTGGCGTTGCCGTTTCCTCCGGTGTGGCGGGCGGGTTCGCCATCTTCACATAAAAGCCCAGCGTCTGTCCCGAAATATTCGTGCCGACGGTGCCCGTATAGGCACGCCAGTCGGGGTTTGTGTCGAAAACGCCGAGGTAGCGTCCGTTCTGCATCAGATAACCGTTGCTCTCCAGCGTCCAGGGCTTGCTCTCGGTTCCGATGCGCACGCCGTTGTTCGCGTTGCCCGTGTAGAGCCAGCGGTTCGTCTCGCCGAAAGGATAGAAGGTGATATTCGCGCCCTGCCGTGCCACATTCCATTGCAGGGAAAGGGCGGGTGCGGCCGCGAGTTTGTTGTCTGAGACCGTGACCGTTCTGCCATAGGGCGCGCCTGAGGTGTGGTTGTCGCTGTGCGGCAGGGCGTAGGTGAGACCGCCTTTGCGCATGGTGATCACGACCGAGTCCTCGGGGCCAATATCCGAAAGATTGGTCAGAATCCAGTCCGTGCCGGGAATGAACGGTCCCGGCGTCGGCGTGGGCGGACCGGACGTTGGGGTCGGCGTGGGCACGCGGGTGGGGCCCGGCGTGGTGCCGCTGCTGCCGGAAGGTGAGATCAAATCGTCCGGCACCGCCAGGCCAAAGATCAGCCAGGCATATTCGGGGTAGTCGATGAACACATTGCGGTTGCCCTGAATGCTCTGCGTCACGTCGTTGCGGCCCATCTCCCAGGTGTCCACGGGGTCCGACAAATGCCATTCCAGCAGGGTCTCCAGGCTCTCGATCGCCTTTTGCCCGTTGGAAGTATTGCCGCCGAAACTGCCGGGCGGCTGCCGGACGAACAAGTTCGTATTCTCGGGATAGGTTGTGTACACATAGAGAAAGATCCGCGCCACATCGCCCTTTATGCCGTCCAGGGGTTCCACCAAGCCGCTGCAGTCGTTCGCGCTGTAAGTCGTGAGATACCAAAGCACCTCCTTGCCCTCATAGTAGCCTGTGCGGTGGGCGAGGCCCTTTTCTTTGACATTGCCCATCGTATAGTTGCCGCGCGTGCTGTTCACGCCCGGGTTCGTCGGGCGCAGGTGGTGCAGGTCCGAGCCCGCGCCGGACTGGTTGAAATACCCCAAACTCTGTGGCCAGGTATGCTCCCGGTTGAAGTTTTCGCTCTGCGCGTCGCTGTAAAAGATCTGCGTGCCCGCGACCCCGTTTTGCGCGTCCGTAAAGGTCCAGTGCGTGGTGAGCGAGGTATAGCTCACCTTCGTGGTATGTGTGCCGCTCATCAATTGGCCCAGCGCGGTTTTCAGCGCACCCGCGTCCAGTCCGCAAAGGGTCTCAAAAGCGGCGTCATTTGCCGCGTAATAAGCCTGCGCCTGCGCGGAAAGCGCGGTCGCGGTTTCGTGGCGGGTCCCGGGGTTATAGGCCGTTGCTGCGCTTACGAGAACACTAAAAACCAGGGTCGCGCAAAGCAGCCCCGGTATGCCAATCAACAATCGTTTCGCGTTCTTTGCCATAATGATACCTTACAGGATCTCCAGCTCCACAAGCGCGCGCAGGATTTTGGCCGCGTCCGCAGCGGAGACCGCGCCCATACCCGCCGTCACCTTGGCGTTTATCAGCCCCTGCGTGGTGAGGAACTGCAGCTCTACAAGGTGCCGCAGAATGGCCGCCGCATCCGCCGCGTTGACCACACCGTTGCAGTCGGCGTCGCCGCGCAGATAGCCGCCGGTCGCCGGTATCGTCGCCGTTGCCGTCGCCGTCGGGGTTGGCGTCGGCGTTGGCGTCGGGGTCGCCGTATGAGTTGGGGTCGCTGTCGGGGTCGGGGTCGCCGTATGGGTTGGAGTTGGTGTCGCGGAGGTGGGATCAAGCTTCAAGATTGTCAGGTTCGCCCGCTGCCCCGTGTTGCCGTAGAAGGCAAAGAAATCATAGCCGGTGCCGCTGTTAAGGGAAAGATGTCTCGCTTGATCGGCGGCGGATCGGATATAGTAAGTGCCTGTTGTGCCGCCCGCGCCGATCGTCAGCGCGTAGGCGGTGGTGTCAAAACGGAAGGAGTTGTTTGGGGCGCTGCCCGGCGGCCAGGAGACAAACTTGCCCGCCTGTGCGCCGCCCAACGCCTTGAGCGACCAGTTGCTGCCCGTCCGGCCCAGCTCAAACACAAAGCATTTGGGTGGATCGGTAATGCGCGTGGGCGCGGCGGCCGGGCCGTCCTGCACGGCGATTGCCCGCCCGTTGCCATCTGCCTCACCCTGCATAAACCAATAGTTGCCGGAGTTGCGGGCGGTTAAAATCAAAATCTTGTCCCCCGCGGCAAGCTGGGACACATTGGTGATTGCATTGAACACGCCGGAGTAGATTTCATCTTTCGGGCCCGGTGTGGGTGTGGGAATGGGCACGCGGGTGGGCCCCGGCGTGCCGCCCGTGCTGCCGGAGGGCGTGACGATACCGTCCGGAATGGGCTTGTCAAATACCGTCCACATCAGCTCGGGATAGTCGATAAAGATATTGCGGTTGCCCTGCCGTGTCTGTACATAGTTGTTGCGCGCCATCTCCCACTGGTCCACGGGGTCACTTGCGTTCCAGTCCAGCAGGGTTTGGATATTGTCCACCACAGTGAGAATATTCGTGGTTTTTAGATACCGCACATAACAGTAGACGAGAATACGCGCCACATCGCCCTTAAACTCATCGGCGGGCTCCCAGCAGGTGGTATTGGTAAACTTGCTGGTTCCCTTGTAACCGAGCACCCTGCCGTTGGTCTGCGCGCCGAGCTCACTTTGCCAAACGACAACATCTTTTGCTCTATCCACAGTGCCGTAGTCGTTATCGCCGTGGAGACCGTTCGTTTTCGGATTGACGGGGCGAATGTGATGCAGGTCGTTTTCCGCAAGGGTGCCACCCTTGGATTGGGGCCAGAGGTGCTCGCGGTTGTAGGCGCTGCCATCCCAGGTGCCGCTTGAAGAAGTGGCTGAAAAGAAGAGCAGCATATTGCCGGGTGTCGCCGCGTCGGCGTCGGAATATTGAAACTGAAACCGCATACCGCTGGGGGCGTTGCCGGTATACGACACAGTGGTGCCGGTCAGCGCGGTCTCCAGATAGTTGGTGAGTTGTGTGCCCGCCATGCCCTTCATCTGTGTGAAGGAATACGTGAAACTACTGTAATATGTGGTGGCGGCGGTCGGCAGGGAGGTGCAGGGCACATCCCAGGTCTGCGCGGCGGCCAATGGTTCGGTCGCCCAGGGCACAATAATCGCGGCAAGCAAAAGCAGCGCCACCCCAAAGGTTAAAATCCGTTTGGTTACAGTTTTCATAATAATACGCTACTTTCCCATTTTCCAATCATTATACAGGTAAAGCCCAGGAAAAGCAAGCGGATAAAACGTGTAAAATGGTGGAACGCAGGATATAAGATGGTGAAAAGAGCGTATGGGATTTTACGCCGGCGGGCCTTTGTACAGTCCGGCAAAACGCGGCGAGGAGAGGATCTTAATATGGCGCGCCATATCTTCGGGCGAGTGTGCGTCGGAGGCAACATATTCATAGCGCCCCTGCCTGCAGCCGCGCCGCGCCGCGCGGCCGATCTCGGAAAGGGGCCATAGTGTCAGGGAGGAGGTAGACAAGACAAAAGAACAGCACATCTCCAGATACCGCTGGGCCACGCGTTTGTCTTTTTGGAGCTCCCTGTTGCGTTCGGGGTGGGGGATCAGCACGGTCAGGCCCGCCTGCTGCAGGATCCAGATCCGCTCCTCCATACGCGAAAGCAGGCTGTACTTGTCCAGCTCAAACAGGATCTTATGGTCGTCGCCGAAGGAAAACTCTCTTTTGTACTTGGGGGCGTGGTCCCTGTCAAACTCCGCGCAATAAAACTCCGCGCCGAGTTTTAAGTCAATGCCGCGCGCCTGCGCGTAGGGGGTCAGGTCCGCATAGACCTGCCGCACCTTGTGCCAGTCTTTCCAATCCTCACGGTAATGCGGGGTGGCAACAATTTCGGTAATGCCGCCCTTTGCCGCGATATCCAGCATACGGAGGGAGTCCTTCTTTGTCTGCGCCCCGTCGTCGACCCCGTATAGGATATGGCAGTGAATGTCTCGCACTATTTTTTCTTTCCCGGTGCCCCTCTTCCCCAGGGGGCGCCGGCGCGCTTGTTCAGTTTCGGGTCGGAGAGGACCTCCTGTGGAAGAATGGTCTTGTTATAGTAACGGTAGTAGTAGTAATGATCGGAGTTGGAGCTCTTGCAGTTGTTGAACACCGCGCCCAGAATATTCGCGTTGGCCTTGTGCAGCTGTTCCACCACCGCCTCCGCGACGCTCACCTGCACACGGCCCGGCTGCAAAACGAGCAGGGTCCCGTCCGCCTTGGCGGCGAGCAGGGCGGGCTCGATAAACGCGCCCAAAGGCGGCGTGTCAAAGATGACGATGTCATACAGCTCCCGGGCCTGCTCCACAAAGCTGGAAAAGCGGTGGGAGTTGATCACCTCAACGGGATTGGCCACTTTCTTTCCGCCGTTGTCCATGAGGTAAAGCCCCTTTTGGCGGGTCTCCGCAGCGGCCTCCGTAATGGACGTCTCGCCGTAGAGCACCTGCAGCAAGCCGGAGGGCGAGCGCTGCTTGAACATATTGCCCAGGTTGGGCCGCCGAAAGTCCGACTCCACCAAAAGCACGGACTTGCCTGTCTCGGCAAAGGCGATGCCCAAAAAGCAGGCCACGCTGGTCTTACCCGTACTGGCCGAGGGGCTGGTCAGCATGATGGTCTTGACCTCCCTGTCCCCGCCGGAGAACTGCACGTTGGTGCGCAGGGTCTTGATGGACTCCCGCACGCTGGCCCTGGTCTGATAGTATTTATCGACAATGTTCGCCATTCGTTATGTCCCCCTACTCCCCGTAACGCGGGATCTGCGCGAGAACGGGCATCTTCAGATATTTCTCCACATCGTCGGGAGACCGGACCGTGGTATTCAACATCTCGACAAGCAGCGAGAACGCGACGGCGAGCGCCAGCCCGACGGCAAAGCCGATCGCGGTGTTGCGCAGTGAGGCGGGGCCGGTCTTGCGGGCCGCGCTGGCAGGTTCGATTACACGGATGTTATCTGTCTGCAGCACGTCTTTTGCCTTCTCGGACGAAATGGCGGTCAGCGCCACCACGACCTTTTCGGCCAGCTCCGGATTGGAGGAGGAGACCGAGATATTTACGACACGCGTGTCAGACACCTTCGTTACCGAAATGCTGCAGCTTTGCACCTGATTTAGCGCAACTTCCAGCCTCTCCGCCGTCTCCTCGAGAATCGGCGTGGTCTTTACAAACACGCAGTAGTCGTTGATCAGATTGGAACTTGTCACAAGGTCGGTGCCAATCAATATCTCCTCGCTCCGCTGATGGAACAACAGCACCCGCGAGGAGGATGTGTATACCGGCAGCACAATCTGAAAATAATAAAAGCCGGCCGCGATGGTGGTCAATATCGGGGTAATGATAATGATGACCCGCCACTTGCGAAATATTCTTACAATATCTTGAAGATCCATCTCTTGGTCCCTTCCAAAATAATTCTATTGTAATTATAGCGTCCCAAAGCCGTTTCGTCAAATCCTTTGTCCACTTTGTCACCGTTTCTTCAAAATGAATTTGACATCCGCGTGGCAAGATTGTATAATGCAATCAAGTATACCATTCTCTCAGGGGGAGAATACGGAGGCTAATCTTACATGAACCCCGAAACCTTTTACGGTATTTTAATCTCAGTGGCGCTTTCCGCGCTGATTCTTCCGTTGCTGCTGGGCTACGGGATGGTCTTGTTTTACTATTACCCAATCATTCGGCCCTCCATGCAGCCCATGCACGCCCGGTATTGCGGCAGCAGATACTGGTTTCGCTTTTCGGCGATGCTCGTGCTCTTTGCGGGACTGATCGCCGGCACCTGGATCCTCTGTGATCCGGAGGCGTTTTGGGGTCTGCTTTTGGGCTCCAGCCTGATTTTGGTCACAGCCATTCTGCTCCATGTGCCGGAGCGGTACGGCGCGCGTTTCGCCGCGCTCATCGTCCAGTTGGAGGAGCGCGACAGCGACTTGTTCATGAAGGACGACGAGACGACGGTGTTTGATGTCACGCACTAACCGTAGGGGCGAACTGTGTTCGCCCGCAAAACAGCCGCAGGCTGTTTTTTTAGTGTTGAGAGTGGAGCGAAGGAAATAACGGCTCCACCGTTATAATTGTAGGGGCGAACTGTGTTCGCCCGCAAAACAGCCGAGGGTTGTTTTTTCATTTATCCTCTTGTATTATTTTCTTTGCTCGCTCGCTAAAGCCATCTATGTCGGTTTCATCATGTGTGGCAATCGTGATTTCATGAACATACTCTGCATCGGTTATATGTGCATGATTGAAAGATTGAAAATCTGACATCAAATATTCTAATGCGTCCTTCAACTCCTTGGCTTCGTTTAGCGCAAGAAACAGTGTGACATTTTTTAATGCGGTATCTGAATCATAATCTAATATTCTCATACAATCCTCCTGATGATTTTGAACATATCTAAATAATAAAACAGCGTCAGCTGTTTTTTCCTTTGCTCAACTCTCCACTCTTCACTCTCCACTCTGCGCCAAGGGGTGTCAGGGGCGGGTGTCCGCTGCGACATAGGTGCAGCGCAATGCTTTCTAACTCATCACGCCCGCAGGTGAATCCAGCCTTACAATATATCTCAGCACATTCTTAGCATCTTCCGTGTCATAATACCCTTTTCCGGTGGTATCCGCTTGCAATGCGCCAAGAGGTGTTAAGTGGGAAAGTTTTCCAAGCGCGCGTAAAATAACAGCGGCATCTGCGGCGGTTACCCTTTCGTCACAATTGGCATCGCCGCGCAGGGAATCGAAAGGAAGTGCTTGGCATTGGTCCCAATAGTTATCCATGCCATTGGGCGCCCAAATCTCGCTACCATCGGGGCACCAATAAGAACCGTAGAGACTGGGATAATACAATGTAAAATCATCAAATTTTGTATCTTCCGGACGAAAATTCGAAGCTTCCGGAGGAAGTCCCATGAACCATGCTTCAAGAATGCTTCCACTAGAAAACCCCCTTGCCTTAAGAAGAGTAGTTGGCAATGTGATTTTTAATAATGCTCTCCAATTAAATCCCCGAGGTTCCCACTCTATTAAGCCCTCTGGAATAGTAATTTCTATAATGCCTGTTCCCCAAAACGCAGAATTTCCTATGTTGCGCAGACTGTTTGGGAGATTTGTACTTTCTAGATTCGTACAATCCCAAAACGCATCCGCCCCAATAGATATAAGTTTTTTATTCCAGTTTATTTTGTGAAGTGATTCACAACCGGCAAAACAACCTTCTCCAATTTCCAAGAGTTCTGTTGACAAGTTGATTGTTTCAAGTGAAAAATTAAAAGCAAATGCTCCATAATCAAGAAACTTAACAGAATCAGGAATAGAATATGCCCTTCTATTTATTTGGTCAGGGTATTTCACAAGTCGTGACATATCAGCAGAAAACAGCACTCCATCCTTCACGGTAAAATGCGTATTCCCTTCCGCAACCGCTATATGCATTAGTCCCCAAGTTTGCGAGAATGCCCCATCGCCAATTTCACTAACACCTTTTGGAATTATGATTTCTAGCAATCCATTATCTCTGACACCACGAACATCTATAAATGCTTGGATACCAATTCGTCGCAGACTTTTCGGTAGCGTGAGTGCTGAAATTTGAGCTCCGCGAAATGCGCCATCTCCGATAGAGGTAACGCCCTCGCAAATAATAATCTTGTCAAATATAAACATCCAATTAGGACCAACCCACGGAGGCAAATCTCCAATAGAGTTCTGTTCCTGCCAGGATTCATCCATCATATAGTCATAATAATATCGATAATCATACATCTCTCCCGAGCCGGAGATTGTCAAGGTTTTCGTTTCCAAGTCTACATTCCAAGTAAGATTATCTCCACATTTGCCGGAAGTTATAGGAGTGTAAGTATGCTCTTCCGCGAGGGAATGGATGCCTATCGTGCAGCACAACGTTACCAGCACCAGAATAACGGAAAGAACTCTTTTCATATGCTCAACTCTCAACTCTTAACACTCCACTCTTGACGCAAAGCGCCCTTCGGGCAGCTTTGCGCGCACGCCCCGCAGCGAATACATTCGGGCGAGTTGGGCGTTTTTATGGGATCCACCCCCATGCGGCAGACGGTTTTGCAGACGCCGCAGCCCACGCATTGTTCCCGATTCACACGCAGCCGGTACAGTGAGAAGGGATTGCACAATCCATAGACCGCGCCGAGCGGGCAAAGGTATTTGCAGAACGGGCGGTAGAGCAAAAGCGAGAGCAGCAACACCGCGATCAAAATGCCAACCTTCCAGGCATACAACGCGCCGACCAGCGGCCAAAGCAGGCGGTTACCCAGCAGCAACAGGACACCGCCCTGCAGCGTGCCCTGCGGACAGATGAACCTGCAATAGGCCGGCCCGTCCATAAAAAAGGCGGGCAGCAACAGCACAAACACGGCCAGCAGAACATACTTCAAATACCGCAGCGCCCTGTCTCCCGGAAAGGTTCGTATTTTTTTGAAGAAGGGAATGCGGTACAGCAGATCAAACAGCAGCCCGAAGGGGCAGAGAAAGCCGCAGACAAACCGGCCCAGCGTCACGCCGATCAGCAACAGAAACCCAACGACATAAAACGGAAAGCGAATACGCCGGTCCGCGAGCCCCGCTTGCAGCGCGCCGATCGGGCAGGAAAAAGCCGCCGCCGGACAGGAATAACAATTCAGCCCCGGCGTACAAACAGCCTTTGCCCCTCCCTGATAGATCCTGCCCGTCAGAAAGTTATACAGGAACGGGTTCTGCGCCAGCGCGGCGATGATTTGTATGTATAACCGTTTCATTGGTCCTCCGGATGAAAACTACAATGTACAAACTACAAACTACAATTGACGATAAAACAGCAGAGCTGTTTTTCCCATTGATTCTGTTGATACAAACGTCTCGGGCCACAACATAGACTTCCAACGCGCAATCCGATAAGGCCGCGCATACCATATAGACAATGCAAGTAAAACAACCAAACCAATTGTAATAATCAGCATGATTTTCCACTTGCGCGTCGGCTTGCTTTTTTCCATATTTCTTGCTTTCTCTTCGGTTCTATTTCAAATCAAGAAAACTGCGTCGCAGTTTTTTCCTCAATTGTAGTTTGTACATTGTAGTTTGTAGTTTGAATCTCACCCAATCCCAATGCACTCCAAACAAACGCGAATGGCCTTGGCCAGCACGGACGCGGGCTGGCCCAATGCAATGCCCACGGTCAGACAAACCGCGCCAATCCCCAGCAAGCCCCATGTGATCCGGCGTTTCATGGAAGTAGCTCCTCAATGATTTTTGACCAACCATCAAAGGAGTTGGCGCCGACGACCTCTTTCAATTCCTGACCGTCCGGCGTGACAAACAGGGTGGTCGGCACATATTGCATGGTCCGGTTGCGCAGTTTCAGGTCCCCCGTCGCGGCAAAGACGGGATAGGTCAGCCCGTGCTGCTCGATATAGGGCAGCGCGTCCGCCGCCACGCCGTCGGCCAGCACGCCGAGAATCAGCAGGCCCTGCGGCCCATATTCCTGCCAAAGCTCTTGTAAATCGGGCAGCTCCGCCAAACAGGGCGGGCACCAGGTCGCCCAAAAGTTCAGCATAATCAAGTCATACTCCGCCCAGTCATTCTGGCTGACCTCGTTGCCGAACGCGTCCTTCGCAGCAAAGACAAACCCGGGCAGATCCTCGGAACCGTCCGGCCGCTCCGCCGCCGGAGGCTGAGTCGTGGGCGCTTTCGCGCAACCGACAAGCACCAGTATCAGTGCAAGCGTTAAAATAAAAACCGGTTTCTTTGTCATCGTTGTCCTCCTTCGGCGGGAGCAAGCCCCCGCCCTACTGCTCAAATATTCGCTCAAATATCCGCTCCGCCTGTTCTCCCACCTCACGCTCAAACCGCCGGTACGCATCCAAAAAATCCCGCCCCTCTTGTGTCAACTGCGCGCCGCCGCCGCCTTTTCCGCCGGTGGTGAGAGAAAGCAAGGCAAAGCCCAGGCTGTCCTCGGCGTTTTTTAATATGCGCCAGGCCTTAGAGTAGGCCATGCCCATGTCGGCGGTCGCCTTGCGGATCGACTTTAGCGCGTCAATCTTTTCCAAAAGCTCCGCCATGCCCGGCCCGATGACCTTTTCTTTGCCATAGACCCGAAGGGTCAGGGTGTAGGTTAGTTGCTCCATATTTCCCCCAAACTACAAACTACAATGTACAAACTACAATTGATGATAAAACAGCACAGCTGTTTTTTTGTTATATTTTTCAAGAAAACTGCAGAGCAGTTTTTTCCGCAATTGTAGTTTGTAGTTTGTACATTGTACATTCACGACCAAAGCCGCGCCGGATACCGCCCCTCAAGTTTCATCCGCGCCAACGCCTCCCGCATCGCGGGCAGGTCCTGCTGATAGGTCACGCCGTGCCAGTTGTCGGTCGTGCCCAGCACCTGCAGGCTCGCCCTGCCCTCCTGTACCAATTGGTCCGTCACGCGGGGCAGGAGGTACTCGCCTTTTGACGGGTTCTTTGGCACGTCCTCCGTCAAAAAGGCGGAAAAACGGCCTTTCAGCGCGTCAAAAAACCCGTGCTGATAGGCAAAGAGGTTCATGGACACCGTGGCGTTCGGGTCAAGCGGGTGCCAGGTCTCGCCGCCGTCCTCGGTATAGGCGGGCCCCTCGGGCCGCTTTTCAATGCGCAACCGCTCCGTCACGCGCAGCAGCCGTCCGTCCGCGCCCACCTCGCACACGCCGCGCGCCACGCTGCCGCTTTCGGAGAGCGTGTTGGCAAGCAGATACCCCACCAGCGCGTGTTCCGTGGGTCCGTGCTCCGCCGAAAGAAAATCAAAGACCGCGCGGTACGCGCTTGCGCCGTAGAAGTCGTCCGCGTTTAGCACCGCGAAATTGCCCTCCACAAAGGGCGCGGCGCAGAGCACGGCATGGGCGGTGCCCCAGGGTTTTTGCCGCCCCTCGGGCACAGAGAACCCGTCGGGCAGCATGGTCAGCTCCTGATAGGCGTAACACAGGTCAACGTGCGGCCTTATCCGCCTGCCGATGGCGTCTTCAAAGTCCGCCTCCATCTCTTTTTTGATGATGCAGACGACGGTCTCAAAACCGGCCCGTTTCGCGTCATAGACCGAATAATCGCAGATCACGTGCCCCTCGGGATCCATGGGCGCCATTTGCTTTAGGCCCCCGAACCGGCTGCCCATGCCTGCGGCCATGATGACCAGGGCAGGTTTGTTTGTCATGTGTCCTCCTTGCGGTAAATGATGAATGAGGAATGATGGGTGAGGAATGATGAATGAAGGAGGCTTTGCTGTGCAAATCTTTTAATGATAAGAAAAGCCGCCAGGGTTTTCTCCCTTCATTTATCACTCATAATTTATCATTCATCATTTTTCATTTTGTTTTTATCTCCTCGATATGCCACTCTAATATCAGCGCCTCATACGGCCCAAGTTCACAGTCTGCCGTTTGTCGGGTTGAGTTTCCCAAAAGCACCCGCCCCAAAATCGGCACGGCTACGCGCCGTGGGCTGAGGTTCACCGCCACGCCCACCGCGTCCTTTTTCTCGCCGCCCAAAAACGCGCGCTTTAAGGGGTTGCCGTTAAACCGCCGCGCGAAGCGAATGATCCGGCTATCATTCTGCAAGGGCCAAAAACCGCCCAGCTGCAGCGCGTCCGAACCGGCCCGCAGCGCCAGCAG
>WRCT01000003.1 GCA_009783775.1 Clostridiales bacterium
CGTTTCCGAGATAGAGCTTGACGATCGTAAAGTTGATCGAGCCGCCGCCCCAGCCGCCCGGTGTGTCGGCGACTTCGGTGCGCACCACGCGCTCTCTGCCGCCGAAGGTTGAATTTTCATAGTACCATTGCGCGACTTCTTCATAGTTCATGTTGTCAATATTGGCGGGGTGCGCGATATTATCCATTGGGATCAGCGGGACTTCGCCGGCCTTTAGGGCCTCCACCGTGGTTCTGCCCCCGATTTTTCCGAGCATCGTGCCCGCCGAGTAGCCGATGACAATCATATTGTAATTGCCGGCGCTGGCAAACCGTTCGCTGTCCACCGCGTAGCGCAGAAACCAGCCGTCGCCGTTATATTCTCCGTCCACAAACGGCGCGCCGCTGAAGGAATAGTTCAGCCAGCCGTCGGGGTTCTCATAGTCATGCGGCTCCACATAACACTTCTCCACCAGATAGCCCGTGATATTGTAAAGCTCGCGCAGGCCGTATTGGGCGACGTCATAGTTCGTGGCGCCCGGCCGCTTGCCGTTGATATCCCTGTATTGCGCGCTGCCGTCCAGGCCACCGAGGAAGGTGATTTGCGCGGGGGCAAAGCCCGGCCTGTGTGCCGTGGGCAATTCGGGATTTGCGGGAATGCGGTCATAGGCCAGCGTTACACCGTCGTCGATGGGTTCGGGCACCGGCGTTTCGTCCGGCTCGGGGAGCGGCGTTTCGTCCGGCTCCGGATCGGGCGTGACTTCCACATAGAGCAGCGCCGGATCGTCGTCGTTATCGGTAAGCGGCGTTAAAGTCGCGCCGCGCGGGTTCCATAGCGCCAGCGCCAGCACGGCGCAGGCGGCAAGGGCCGCGCCCGCAAAGGCAAGCTGCCAGCCGCGGGGCTTGGCGCGTTTTAAGCCGCCCGCCGCGCTTTGCCTGATCTTTCTTGCCAGCCGTTCGTCAACCGTGAGGTTGTGCAATTCGTGATCGATCTGATCCCTGATATTCATGTTCGTACCATCCTTTCAAATTCGTCTTCAATACGTCCCGCGCCCGTTTTAAGCGCACGCCCGCCGTGCCCTCGGGAATGTTTAGGATCCGCGCGATCTCGCGCAGATTGAATTCCTGATAGTAATAGAGCAGCACGATCTCCTTGTACTTGGGCTTTAGGCGCATGATCGCGGCGGAGACCGTGTTGTCCCCCAGCCCCGCGTACTCGTCCCAGGCGCTTTGTCCGGCGGCCGCCCGCTCGTCGCCCCATACAAAGAAGCGGGATTTGCGCAGATAGTCCTTGCAGACATTGACGGCGATACTGAACAGCCAGGGCTTTACGCACTGCCCGTCCCGCAGCCGATCATAGCTGCGATAGGCTTTGAGGAACGTGTCCTGCAAGGCGTCCTGCGCCAGGTGCGCGTCCTTTACATAGAGGTAGCAGGTGCGGTAAAGGGCGTCCCCGTATTGCGCCATCAGACCGTCAAGGTCGAGCGCCGTGTTTGTGTTTGGCAAATGGTTGTCCCCCTTTTACCCTATTAGACGAATGAGAAAGGGTTTTCTTTTCATTTTAGCATAAAAAATTAACATAAAAAAGTTTGGATGGCTGATGATGGCTTATTTGCTGATGATGGCTTATATTGATGAAAATTGGGAGACTGGATTGCTTCGTCGTGTTTCCCCCGACACACAATTCCTGCGTGCTCCTCGCAATGACACCAACCCCTCCTAGCGTCATTGCGAGGAGCGCATACCCACATAAAGCACAAGCCCCACGACGAAGCAATCCAGCCTCCAAGCAACACAACGAACAAACGGGAGCCTCATGGAAGAGGTTCCCGTTTCTTGTAACGCGCAGCCCGTAATCCGCGCTCTGCTTACGAAAGTTAAGTAACCCCAAGCTCGTCGTTTATCAGATCCACGGTCAGCGTTGCGCCGGACGCGGGCTGGTCCGCGATGATCTTATGGGCCAGCACGGATTCGACCTTTGCCTGAATGAACCGCTTTAAGGGCCGCGCGCCGAACCGGACATCGCTGCCCCGCGCCAGAATGACCTTCTTGGCGGCGTCCGTGACGCAAAGGGTCAGCTCGCGCTCGGCCAGGCGCAGGCGCAGGTCGGAGAGCAGCAGGTCCACAATGTCCAGCAGATTCTCATCAGACAGAGACTTAAAGTACACCACCTCGTCCAACCGATTGACAAACTCCGGTTTGAAGTGCGTGATGAGCAGCTGCCGCAGCGCGGCCTGCGTGTCGGCCTCCTTTTCCATGCGCTTTTGCATGAGGTCGGAGCCCAGGTTTGAGGTCATGATCAAAATGGTGTTCTTAAAGTCCACCGTGCGGCCCTGGCCGTCCGTGATACGCCCGTCGTCAAGCACCTGCAACAGCACGTTGAGCACATCGGGGCTGGCCTTTTCCACCTCGTCAAAGAGCACGACGGCATAGGGTTTCCGGCGCACGGCCTCCGTCAGCTGGCCGCCCTCGTCATAACCCACATAACCCGGCGGCGCACCGATCAGACGCGAAACCGCGTGCCGCTCCATGTACTCGCTCATGTCAATGCGGACCATATTGTGCTCGTCGTCAAACAGTGCCTCGGCCAGCGCGCGCGACAGCTCGGTCTTGCCCACGCCCGTGGGGCCCAAAAACAGGAAGGAGCCCAGCGGCCGGTTCGGGTTTTGAATGCCCGCCCGCGAACGCAGGATCGCGTCCGTCACGCGGCGCACCGCGTCGTCCTGGCCCACCACGCGCTTGCGCAGCTGGGCTTCGAGTTCCAACAGCTTTTGCCGCTCGCCCTCTAATAGCTTGGACACGGGAATGCCCGTCCAGCGGGCGACGATCGCCGCGATCTCGTCCTCGCTGACATGGTCGCGCAGCAGGTGCGCGGGGCTTTGGGCCAGCTCTTTTTCGGATTCTGCCAGCTCCTTTTGCAACTTGGGCAGCTCGCCGTATTTTAACTCCGCGGCACGGTTGAGTTCATAGCGGTCCTCCGCCTGCTGCATTTCAAACGAGGCCTTTTCGATCGCCTCGCGGAGCTGCTGCACGCGTGAGATTGCGTTTTTCTCGTTCTCCCACTGCGCGCGCAGGGTTTGGAAAACCTCGCGGCGCTCGGCCAGCTCGGCCCGGGTCTGGGCCAGCCGCTCTCCGGCCTTGGCGTTGTCGTCTCCCGCGAGCGCGGTTTCCTCGATCTCGAGCTGAATGATCTTGCGCTGGATCTCGTCCATCTCCACGGGCATGGAGTTGAGCTCCGTTTTGATCAGCGCGCAGGCCTCGTCGACCAGGTCGATGGCCTTGTCGGGCAAAAAGCGGTCGGAGATATAACGGTGCGACAATTGCGCCGCCGCGATCAACGCCGCGTCCTGAATCTTGACGCCGTGGAAGACCTCGTAACGTTCCTTTAGGCCGCGCAGGATCGTGATCGTGTCGGTCACGTTCGGCTCCTCGACCAATACGGGCTGGAAACGCCGCTCGAGCGCCGCGTCCTTTTCGATATACTTGCGGTACTCATTGAGCGTCGTCGCGCCGATACAGTGCAGCTCGCCCCGCGCCAGCATGGGGTTTAGCAGGTTGCCCGCGTCCATCGCGCCCTCGGTCTTGCCCGCGCCGACGACGGTGTGCAGCTCGTCGATAAAGAGCAGGATCTCGCCTTGGCTCTCCTTCACCTCGGCCAATACGGCCTTTAAGCGTTCCTCAAACTCGCCTCTGTACTTGGCGCCCGCGATCAGCGCGCCCATGTCGAGCGAGAACAGCGTGCGGCCCTTGAGGTTTTCGGGCACGTCGCCGCGCACAATGCGCTGGGCCAGGCCCTCGGCGATGGCCGTCTTGCCCACGCCGGGCGAGCCGATCAAACAGGGGTTGTTCTTTGTCTTGCGCGAGAGAATGCGAATGGCCGTGCGGATCTCGTTGTCACGCCCGATGACGGGGTCCATCTTGCCCTTGCGCGCCGCGTCGGTCAGATCGTAACCGTACTTTTTCAGCGCGTCATACGTGGTTTCGGGATTGTCCGTGTCCGCCTGACGGTTGCCGCGCACGGTTTTTAATGCGGCCAGATAGGCGTCGCGGCCCACGTTTTGCCGCTTGAAGATGGGGCCCAACGTATTGTCCGCCTTCTCCATCAGCGCGAGAAAAACGTGCTCCACCGAGACATAGCTGTCGCCCATGCGCGCGGCCTCTTTTTCCGCCTGCGTCAGCGCGCGCTCCAAGGCGGGGGAACCGGCCAGGCGCGTATCGCTTGTGCGCTGTTTGGCCAGGCCCGCGATCGCGGCCAGCAGCGCGGTCTTGGTCGCCAGCACGTTTACGTTCATGACGCCCAGCAGCTGCGCGTTTAATTCCTCCCGCTCGGAGATCAGCGTGTAGGCCAAATGCACCTGCTCGATCTGCGTGTTCTGCTCCTCGGCAGCCAGCGCCTGTGCGCGGGAGATGGCCTCGAGGCTTTTTTGGGTAAATTGATTTAAGTTCATAGTATTTCCTCCAAACTACAATGTACAATGTACAATTGATGAGAAAACTGCTCCGCAGTTTTTTCCTTATTTGTAGTTTGTAGTTTGTACATTGTAGTTTTCCTAATTATAAATATTTGCAGATTTTCTTTGAAAACTCGTACGAATCTTCGATCGGCAGGCCCGCCATCAGCAGCGCCTGGTCGTAGAGCAGGGCCGCGTATTCGGCGAGCACATCTTCGTCCAGGGCGTCGAGCTTGGCAAAGACGGCGTGGTTTGGGTTGAGCTCCAGCACGAACGAGACCGGTAATTCCGGCTGATCCGGCATGGACCGCAGCACCTTGACCATGTCCACGGACAGCCCGCCCTCGCAGGCCAGGCAGGCGACCGTATCACCCAGCGCGTGGCTGAGACGCACCTCGGACACCTTGCCGTCCAATGCGGCCTTGAGACGCGCCAACAAAGATTCGTTCTCCTTGCGTGCCTGCTGTAAGGCCTCTTTTTCCGCGTCGGTGGCCAGCGCCTCGCCCGCTTCCGTCACGGCCTGGAACTCGTGCTCGCGGTAGGCGAACAGGACCTTGACCACGAACTCGTCCACATCGTCTGCCATGCAGAGCACATCATAGCCCTTGGCCAAAATGGCCTGCGTCTGCGGCAGCTTGCGCGCCAGCGCGGCGGTTTCGCCCGTGGCGTAGTAGATTTTCTCCTGTTCGGACGGCATGGTCTCCACATACTCGGCGAGCGTGACGAGTTTTTCCGACTTGGCGGAGTAGTAGAGCAGCAGATCCTGCAGCAGGTCGCGGTTTAGGCCAAACTCCTGATACAGTCCGTATTTGAGCGGGCGGGCGTAAGCGGCGAAAATTTTCTCATAGCGTTCGCGCTCGTTCTCTTGTATGCGCAGCAGTTCCTGTTGCAGCTTTTTCTTGAGATTGTTCGCAATCAGCGTGAGCTGGCGGTCGTGCTGCATCAGCTCGCGGGAGATGTTGAGCGAGAGATCGGGCGAGTCCACCAGCCCGCGCGCGAACCCGAAATACTCGGGCAGCAGGTCGGGGCTGGCGTCCATGATCATCACGCCGTTGGCATAGAGCCGCAGTCCGCGCTTGAACTCCTTGGTGAAATAGTCCGCCGGCGGCTTTGCGGGCACAAACAGCAACGCGTTATACGAGACCGCGCCCTCGGCCGACACGTGCAAGGCCACCTCAGGTGGGTCGGTATCGTGAAAGTTCTCGCGGTAGAAGGCCTCGTATTCTTCCCGCGTGATCTCGCTCTTGCTCTTGCGCCAGAGCGGGACCATGCTGTTGAGCGTTTTGTCCTCATCGCCGTTTCTCATGCGAATGGGATAGCAGATATAATCGGAATATTTGCGCACCAACGCCTCCAGACGGTAGGGGCGCAGGAATTCGGAATAGTCCTGCCCGTCCTCATCAGCCTTTAGCGTCAAGGCCACGGATGTCCCGACGGGCAGATCCTCTTGCGGGCGAATCGTATAGCCCTCCACGCCGTCGGACTCCCAGAGGAACCCTTCGCCGTCCTCGGCACGCGTGCGCACCTGCACCTTCTTTGCCACCATGAACGCGGCATAAAAGCCCACGCCGAACTGGCCGATGACGGAGAGGTCTTCCTCCCCCGCGTGTTCCTCGCGAAAGGCGCGCGTGCCGCTGGCCGCGATGGTGCCGAGATTTGCGCCCAGCTCCTCCTTGGTCATGCCGCAGCCGTTGTCCGTTACGGTTAAGGTGCGGGCCGCCTCGTCCACTGCCAGGCGGATCTCAAAGTCCGCGCGGTCCAAACCGCCCTTGCCCTTTTGCATGGCGGAATAGTAGCGTTTGTCGATCGCGTCGCTGGCGTTGCTGATCAGCTCGCGCAGGAAAATCTCCCGGTGCGTGTAGACGGCGTTGACCATCAGGTCCAGCAGCCGCTTGGATTCCGTTTTGAAGGGGGTCTTTTTCATGGGGTGCTCCTTTGAGGGTGGTTTTTGGCACTCTGTCTTGTCGAGTGCTAATTTTATCATACACCCAAATCCTTCCACGCGCAAGGGAAAGGCCGTGGATTTCACAAGTTTGCTACATTTTATTGTGCTGCCCCCTTGCCTTTTTCGGATAAGAGACTATAATAAAACTATCAAAATATGGCAGGAGGATTTATTTATGAAAACTTACATCTGTTCCGTATGCGGCTATGTGTATGACGGGGACATTCCCTTTGACCTGGTCGGCGACGACTATGTCTGCCCCATCTGCGGCGTGAGCAAAGATATGTTCGAGGAAGCGTAATGCAACTTCGGGAAAACATTTATGCCGTTGGCGCGAAGGATCCGGATCTGCGCATCTTTCACGGCTTTGCCACGCACTTGGGCACAACCTACAACGCGTATCTGGTGCTGGACGAAAAGGTCACGCTGATTGATTTTGTCAAAGCGCCCTTTGCCGAGGAGCTGCTTGCCAACATTCGGGCGGTTCTGGGCGAGCGGCCCGTCGACTGTCTCATCTGCAACCATGTGGAGCCGGATCACAGCGGCGCACTGCCCGCGGTGACGGCCGCCTATCCCGAGGCCAAAGTGTACGGCACCCTTGCCGCCGAGAAAGAACTGCGCGCGCTTTATCCCGACACGGTCTACCCCTTTGTTCCGGTGAAGGCGGGCGACACACTCCATACGGGCGCGTATACCTTCCACTTTGTGCCCATGCCGATGGTGCATTGGCCGGACAGCATGGCCACTTATCTGCCCGAGGAGAAGATCCTGTTCTCCAACGACGCGCTGGGCCAGCATATCGGCACGGGAGAATTGTTTGACAGCGAACTGCCGCTTGAAACCCTGCTCAAAGAGGCGGGCGCCTATTACGCAAACATCGTGCTGCCCTTCGGCGCGCCGGTGAAAAAGGTCCTGACAGCGGCGGCGGGGCTGGATATTGACATGGTTTGCCCCTCCCACGGTCTCATTCTGCGGGACTATATCCCGCAAATGCTGGCGTGCTACTCCCGTTGGTGCGAAAACGGGACAGATGAGAATCGGGTGGTCATCGTCTATGACACGGTTTGGGGCGCCACGGAGAAGTTGGCGCGCAAGCTGGCGGCAGAGTGGGCGGAAAAAGGTTTTGCGGTTGAGGCGCTGAAACTGCCTGAGACACCCATTTCCGATGTGATGACGCGGTTGCTCGAGGCAAAGTATATCTTTGTCGGCTCGCCCACGCTGAACAACAATATGCTGCCGACCGTCGCCGCCTTTTTGACGGCCATGCGCGGCTTAAAGCCCAAGGGCCGCGTTGGTCTCGCCTTCGGCGCGTACGGCTGGAGCGGCGAGGCCGCCGGACAGATCCAAGACATTCTGACCGCCTGCGGGTTTGAGACGCTTGAGCCAATCAAGGTCCAGTGGAATATCTAATGCTCCCCCGCTAA
The DNA here is from genome assembly GCA_009783775.1 of Clostridiales bacterium. Taxonomy (GTDB): domain Bacteria; phylum Bacillota; class Clostridia; order Christensenellales; family CAG-138; genus WRCT01. The sequence continues at coordinate 7,799 of WRCT01000003.1, forward strand.
AAACTTCATCAACCCTGCGACTATGGCCTGCGCGAGAAGATCCTGGTATTCTTCTTGTTGCAGGTTTTCTTCGTCCTGCGCGTTGCTCAAAAACCCGCATTCCACCAGCACGGCGGGCGCCGTCGGTACGCGGGTGACCATATTGTTGCCCGGGCAGGCCAGGCGGCTCTTGGCCCCGACGGCCAGGGTCATGGCGTCAATGACTTCTTGCGCGAGCGCCTTTCCCTCCTCTGTCCCCGCCTGAAAAAAGGCCATCGGCCCGCGCACCTTGCGGTCCTTGATAAAGCGGTTCATGTGAATGGATACCACCGCGTCCAGACCCTCGGTTTTGAGGATCTTGGCGCGAATGTTCATGTCCTTCTGTTTCGTTTCCGCCAGCGCGTCCCCGTCGGTGCGCGTTAATATGACCTGCACGTTGTTTTCTGCGAGCAGCGCCGCGACCTTCCGCCCGACGATCAGGGTCAGGTCCGACTCCTTCACTTGGGTGTCCAACCCCACCGCGCCGCCGTCAAACCCGCCGTGGCCGAAGTCGATTGCTACAAAGTAATCCGGCGCGGGCAGCAGCTTGGGCTGCTTGCTGCCCTGCTCCGGTGCGGCGCAGCCGATAAAGCAAAGAATCAAAAAGAAAAGCATGAATTTCTTCATGCTTTATTATAGCGTTGACCCCAAAAGAATATGAATGGTGTTATCTTTGTCAAACCTTCATGCGCTCTATCATGTTTAGAATCAGATCCAGGGCCGCGCCTTTTTTCTCGTCGTTTACTTTTTCGATTCCCTTATCGGTGACGGTGAAGGCCATACCCGTGGCGTAGTTGGAAATGATACCGATGGACGCGTACTTCAACGCCCGCTCCGCCGCCAGCGGCGCCTCGGGCAAAATATCCATGCCGATGACCTGCGCGCCTAACATACGGAACATACGCACCTCGCTGGCGGTCTCAAAGCGCGGGCCGTCCGTGCCGGCGTAGATCACGCGGCCGGCGTAGGGCAGGTTGTTCTCTAAAATCTCCCGCTCCAATACATCGTTCAGCGCGGCGCAAAAGACTTCCTCCATGCCCGCGTGCGGGACAAGGCGGTGCTCGTAGGCAAAAGAGTTTTCGCGGCAATGCGTGAAGTCCAGAAAGTCGGTCAGAAGGCAAAAGCTGCCCAGCTTGTGCGCGTAATCGCAGGCGCCCACGCAGGAGACGCCGATGACGTGCGTCACGCCGCAGAGGGAGAGCCCGAAAATGTTGCCGCGATAGTTCACGTCGCGCGCGTCCCGCTCCTGGAGCATACTGTGGCGGGTGATGATCAGGCATTCCTTACCGCCCGCGAGCGAAACCTCCGCGAGGGTAATCGGGCCGTAGGGGGTTTCCACTTCCCGCTCCCGATACGGCCTGCCGATATTCTCCGTATTGCCGCCGATGATCGCGAACTTCATACGCTTACAGCGAGGCCGCCCATAGCCCGTGGAGATTGCAGTAGGCATAGACCGTGACGGGCCCGTCCGTGACGCAGGCGCGCGCGCGCGGCTCGCCCGTGGGCGAAAGCGCGACGCGGAAGGTGCTGTTCTCCTGCATGACGGCCACCCAGGCGATGTGGTGTTCTTCGGTCATGGGGTGCGGCACTTCGCCGACCTTGACGATTACCTTCTCGCCGTAGCGCGTGATGTTCGGCACGTGTTTTTCCGCCGCCGCGTCGACCGTGTTGGGGATAAGCTCCGTCATTTTCTCGCCGCAGCAAATCATGGGAACGCCGGCATTGTCGATCATGCCGACCAGATTGCCGCAGTGCTTGCACAGGAAAAACTTATGTTTCGTGATCATGGAACGCCCTCCTTAATATTTTGGTACTATTTGTATTATACTGCCAAATCGCGCGGCAGGCAAGGGGGTTTTGAGATTAAAGCGGCTTTTTCGCCGGAAGGCCCGCCTTGCGCGGATAGGCGGACGGTGTTGGTGTCTTTTTGGTGCATATGATCAGGTTGCGCACGCCGTAGTCGGCGGGCACCGCAACCTGTGATAGCGTACCGCCCAGGATAAAAGCCGCGTTTTGCGCCAGCGGCAGCTCGGCGAAAGTCTCACCCTTGTAGCAGATACTCTGCCCGCCTACGCGCACCAGCGGCAGGGTCAGCTCCAGCAGCACGGGCAGGGGCGCGACCGCGCGGGTGAGCGCGGCGTCGAACCGTTCCCGATACTTGGCGTCCCGCCCCATGTCCTCCGCGCGTAAGTGCAGGCAGGTTGCGGCCAGGCCAAGCTCCGCGCAGAGCGTTTCTAAAAACTTTACCCGTTTTTGCAAACTGTCCATCAGCGTCAGCTGTAAATCGGGCCGTGTAATGAGCAGCGGCACGCCGGGAAAGCCCGCGCCCGTGCCCACATCAACCACAGTCGCTCCCTCTTTCAGATAAGGCAGGGCGGCCAGCGAATCCAAAAAATGCTTTGTGGCTATCGCCTCCGGTTCGGTGATGGCCGTCAGGTTTATCTTTTGATTCCATTCAATCAGCAGCCGGATATATGCGACAAATTTGTCGCACTGTTCACCGGTTAGGTTGGGAATCTTCTCAAACAACAGTTCCCGCATGGGAGAATCCTTTCTTCACGTGAATCAATAATACGGACACGTCCGCCGGATTGACGCCGGAAATGCGTGAGGCCTGACCGATGGACCGCGGGCGAATGGCGTTGAGCTTTTGCCGCGCCTCCAGCCGCAGGCCGGACAGCCGGCCGTAGTCGATATCCTCCGGCAGGGGTTCGTTCTCCAACGCCTTTTCGCGGGCGACCTGCTCACGCTGTTTTTGGATATAACCGTCATAGCGCGCCAGCACGTTCACCTGCTCCTCCACCTCGGGCGCGAGCGCCTCCAGCCGGTCAAAGAGCCGCAGCAGGTCGGCGTACCGCACCTTGGGCCGCTTGAGCAGGTCAAAGAGCCGCACGCCCGTTTTGGGCGCGGGCTCGCCCAGGCTTGCCAAAAAGGTATTTAATGCCTCGGTCGGCGCGACATGGGTATCCAGCTTTTGCAGCGTCGCGTTTAAGCTGTCCTGTTTTTGCACCAACTTATCGTAACGCGCTTGGCAAATCAGGCCGGTTGCTCTGGCGCGCTCCGTCAGACGCAGGTCGGCGTTGTCCTGCCGCAGCAGGAGCCGATACTCGCAGCGCGAGGTCATCATGCGATAGGGCTCCGCCGTGCCGCGCGTGACCAGATCGTCCACCAGCACACCCAAATAGGCGTCGCTGCGCGAGAGCAGGAAGGGCTCTTCGCCCCGCGCCCAGCGGGCCGCGTTGATCCCCGCCAACAGGCCCTGCGCGGCGGCCTCCTCGTACCCCGAGCTGCCATTGATCTGCCCCGCTGTGAACAGGCCGGACACGGATTTTACCATCAGCGCGGCGTTCAATACCGTAGGATCCAGGCAATCATACTCAATGGCGTAACCCAGGCGCAGGATCTCGCAACGAGCAAGGCCCGGCAGGGTGCGCAGCATGGCGATTTGCACATCGGCGGGCAGGCTGGTGCTCATGCCCTGCACATACATCTCCGAGGTGGTCAATCCCTCCGGCTCAATGAAGATCTGGTGCCGGTCCTTGTCCGCGAATTTGACGACCTTGTCCTCGATGGACGGGCAGTAACGCGTGGCCGCGGCGTGGATCTTGCCGCTGTAGAGCGGGGAGCGGTGCAGATTATCTAAAATAATCCGGTGCGTCTGCGCGTTGGTATAGGTGAGATAGCAGGGCTCCTGCGCCATATGGCGCGGCCCGTTTAAGAACGAAAAAGCGGGCATGGGATCGTCGCCCGGCTGGATCTGCATTTGCGAAAGGTCCAGGCTCTCCCGACTGACGCGGGCCGGCGTACCGGTTTTGAACCGTTGCAGCGACAGCCCAAGCCCTGTCAGCACGGCGGAGAGCCCCTCACTGCGCGCCAGGCCGGCCGGTCCGCTTTCCCACGCATCGTCGCCGATCAGGGTGCGACTTTTTAGGTACACCCCCGCCGCCAGCACCACGGCGCGGCAGGAATAGCTTGTGCCCTCGGCGGTAACGACCCCCGAAATGCAACCGTTCTTGGTTGGAAGTTGCGTGACCTCGCCCTGCGCCAGCGTAAGATTTTCCTGCGTTTGCAAGGCGCGTATCATCCGTTCATGGTAGCGGCGTTTGTCCATTTGTGCGCGCAGAGAGTGCACGGCGGGGCCCTTGCCCGTGTTGAGCATACGCATTTGGATCAGCGTGTCGTCCGCCGCCAGCGCCATTTCGCCGCCCAGCGCGTCGATCTCGCGCACCAAGTGACCCTTACCCGTGCCGCCGATGGCGGGGTTGCAGGGCATTAAGCCCACGCTATCCAGGTCAAGCGTCAGCAGAAGGGTCTTTTGCCCCATGCGCGCGCAGGCCAAGGCGGCCTCCGTGCCGGCGTGGCCCGCTCCTATGACGACGATGTCATAACTCATATGACCAGGTCGCCCTCACGGATCCATTTGATTTTGCGGAAAAACCAGCCGAAGAAGAAACAGAGGATAGCCGGAAGAATGACGCAGAGGAAGGCCAGGGAGAACCAGTGCCAGGCGGTGACGGTGATACCGCCGTCCAGCCAGCCGGTGATCACGCCGATGGGGCCGACCAGCCCGCAGGTGCCCATGCCCGCCGCGACGGGCGGTCCGTTCATTTCCAGCTGAAACACGGTGGTCGCCAGCGCGCCGCCAATGGCGGAGGCCAGCAATGGCCCGAGCCAAATGCGGGGGTTTTTGATCACATTCGGCAGCTGCAGCTTGGCGGTGCCAAGCCCCTGCGAGACCAGGCCGCCCCAGCGATTTTCCCGAAAGCTCATGACCGCAAAGCCCACCATCTGGGCGCAGCAGCCCGCGACCGCCGCGCCGCCGGCCAGGCCCGTTACGCCTGCGCCCAAGGCGGCACAGATCGCCGCACTGCTGACCGGACCGGTGAGCGCCGCGCCGATGGCCGTGCCGATGATAATGCCCATGAGCAGCGGCTGCTGGCCCGTGGCCCATTGGATCACGTCGCCGATCCACAGCGCGCCGATACGGATATAGGGCGCGGTGCAGATCGCCAGCCCGTAGCCGACCAAGATCGTCACGGTGGGGGTGACCAGCAAATCAACTTTCGTCTCTTTGGAAATCGCCTTGCCGAACTCGCTCGCCACAATGGCCGTAACGAGCACCGCCAGCGGGCCGCCCTCGCCGCCCATCGTTGCGGTAAGCAGCCCGACAACCGTCAGCGAGCACAATACCAATGGCGGCGCGCCCAGCGAGTAGCCGATGGCCACGGCCATCGCAGGACCTGTGGCGTCTTTGGCGTACCCGCCCAATTCCACCAAGAAGGGGATATTGGCATGGGTGCCGATGGTGTTGAAAATCGTGCTGATCAGCAGTGAGGCAAAGAGCCCCACCGCGATCGCGCCGAAGGCGTCAATGAAATAACGCTTTGGCGAAATGACTATGTTCTTGCGCGCCAGAAAGGCCGAAAATCCCTTTTTATTCTCCACTTTTTCCTCCTAAATCCTTCCTAATAATGCGTACACTACAATCCCGACCGACTCGCGCATAAAATTATTGAGCGCGACATAGGACGCGTCCGGCGCGGCCAGCCCCTGGGCGGCAAGCCCCTGCGCGCGCGCCACGCGGCCGGCGCGGTATACATGAAAACCGGTGGTTACAAAGGCCATCCGCGCCTCGCCCGCGAACCGCTCATCAATCAGCGTTTTGGAGAACGCGAAGTTCTCCAGCGTGTTGGTCGCTTCTTCCTCGAGAACGATTCGTTCGGGCGCGATTCCTCGCGAAATCAGATACTTGGCCATAACCGAGGCCTCCGTCACGGTTTCGCCCGGGCCTTGCCCGCCCGTCACGACAACCACACAGTCGGGGTGGTTCTCCAGATAATGCAGGGCTGTGTTCAAGCGCTTGGTGAGGATCCAGCTCAATTGGTCGCCGTGAATGCCCGCGCCCAGCACGATGAGCGCGTCCGCCTCGACCTTTTCCTCTTTGTTGATCGCGGAGAGCATGAGGCAGCCGCAGACGATGAAAAGGACCAGCGCGAGCGCAAGCCCGCTGACCGCCGTCCATTTCAATACGGCCCAGATCCCCCGCTTCAAGCGCGGCCAAAAGATGCCGAGAATCAGCAGCGGCAGGCCCAGGATCGCGGGCATCACGATACCGAGGTTCATATTGGACCGCGTCATGGCAAAGATGGTATCGGCTATCAGCAGAATCCCGCCGAGGGTCATAAAGAAACGAATCACTTTCATGGTAGCACCTTCTTTAAGCACCGGCCCGTCGCGCTGTCTTCACAGGCGGCCAGCTGTTCCGGCGTGCCCGTGGCCAGCACTTGCCCGCCCGCGTCGCCGCCCTCCGGACCCAGGTCAATGATATGGTCGGCCGTTTTGATCACGTCCAGATTGTGTTCGATGACCAGCACGGTACTGCCGCCCGCGACCAAGCGCTGCAGGATCTCGAGCAGACGCTTGACATCGTCCGCGTGCAGGCCCGTCGTGGGCTCGTCCAGCACATAAAATGTCTTGCCCGTGTCGCGGCGGGAGAGCTCCGTGGCCAGCTTGACCCGCTGCGCCTCGCCGCCGGAGAGAGTGGTCGAGGGCTGGCCCAGCTTGACATAACCCACGCCCACGTCGACCATCGTTTGCAGCTTGCGGCGGATACGGCCCTGGTTGGCAAAGAAGGCGAGCGCCTCGTCGATCGTCATCTCCAGTACGTCATAAATGTTCTTGCCCTTGTAGTATACCTCCAGCGTCTCGCGGTTGTAGCGTTTGCCCCTGCAAACCTCGCAGGGCACATAGACGTCCGGCAAAAAGTGCATTTCGATCTTGATGATCCCGTCGCCCTTGCAGTGCTCGCAGCGCCCGCCTTTCACATTAAAGCTGAATCGGCCCTGGTTGTAGCCGCGCAGCTTGGCGTCCGGCGTGCCGGCATAGAGCGCGCGAATCAGATCGAACAGGCCGACATAAGTGGCCGGATTGCTGCGCGGCGTGCGCCCGATGGGGCTTTGGTCGATGTCGATGATCTTGTCCAATGCCTCGGTGCCGTCGATTCCGTCGTGATCGCCCGGGCGGGTGTTCGCGCGGTTTAAGGTGCGCAGCAGGGATTTTTTGATGATCTCGTTGACCAGGCTGGACTTGCCCGAGCCGCTGACGCCCGTAACGCAGACGAACTGGCCCAGCGGGATCGCGACCGTGATATCCTTCAGGTTGTTGGTTCTGGCGCCGCGCACGGTCAGGAAGTTCCCGTTGCCCGACCTGCGGGATTCGGGCACGGGGATAGACAGCGCGCCGCTTAAGTACCGGCCCGTGACAGACGCGGGATTTTCCATGATCTGCGCCGGCGTGCCCTGGGCCACGATCTGCCCGCCGCAAAGGCCCGCGCCGGGGCCGATGTCGACCACATGATCCGCGGCGCGGATCGTCTCCTCGTCGTGCTCGACCACGATCAGCGTGTTGCCGAGATCGCGCAGGGCGAACAATGTTTTTAACAGCTTTTCATTGTCGATCTGGTGCAGGCCGATGCTGGGCTCGTCCAGAATATAAAGCACGCCCACCAGCCCGCTGCCGATCTGCGTGGCCAGGCGAATGCGCTGCGCCTCACCGCCGGAGAGTGTCGCCGCGCCGCGCGAGAGGGTGAGATATTGCAGGCCGATGTTCTCCAAAAACCCGAGCCGCGCGTTCAGCTCCCGACGCAGCTGCTCGGCAATGATCCGATGGCTGTCGTTCAGCGATACGTCCCGCAGGAAGGCGCGGGCGCGGTCCACCGGCAAGGCCGACAGTTCCGCCAGATTCAGGCCGCCGACGGTCACCGCCAGGCTTTCGGGCTTTAGGCGCTTGCCCTTGCAATCAGGGCAGGGCTTGTGCATCATATAGCTTTCGATCTCGCGCTTGCTGTACTCGCTGGACGATTCGCGGTAGCGGCGTTCCAGGTTGTGCACCAGTCCCTCAAAGGGTACCTGATAGGTCCCGCCGCCGAACTCCTTTTCATAGACGACCGTGATCTTTTCCTTGCCCGTGCCGAAGAGGATCGCGTTTTGCAGGGCGGGCGACAAATCGGCAAAGGGGGTGTCCATGGATTCATTGTAATGCAGGGTCAGCGCCTTGAAGAAGGTTTGCGCGATTGAGCCGGGCGTGCCGCTGTTCCAGCCCATCAGGCTCACCGCGCCCTGACGAAGGGAGAGCGAGGGGTCGCGCACCAGCAGGTCGGGGTCGACTTTGAACAGCTGGCCCAGGCCGGAGCAGGTCGGGCAGGCGCCGTAAGGATTGTTGAAGGAAAAGGCGCGGGGCGTCAGTTCGTCCAGCGAGACGCCGCAGTCGGGGCAGGCGTAGTTTTGGGAGAACAGCTCTTCCTCCCCGTCCTGCACGGACACGATGGCCAGGCCCTCGCCCAGCTTGAACGCGGCCTCGAGCGAGTCGGTCAGGCGGCTTGTGATATCTTCTTTGAGCACCAGCCGGTCGACCACCACCTCGACGGTATGCTTGAATTTCTTGTCCAGCGGCGGCACATCGGCCAGGTCATAGACCGTGCCGTCCACACGCACGCGCACATACCCCTCGCGGCGCAGGGTTTCGAACACCTTGGCGTGCTCCCCCTTGCGGCTGCGCACGCAGGGCGCGATGAGGGAAAGGCGCGTGCCCATGGGCCATGACATCACCCGATCCACGACCACGTCAATGCTTTGCTTTTCGATGACCTTGCCGCAGCAGGGGCAGTGGGGAATGCCGCAGCGGGCGTAGAGCAGGCGCAGATAGTCGTAAATCTCCGTCACCGTGCCCACGGTGGAGCGCGGGTTGTGCCCCGTGCTCTTCTGGTCGATGGAGATGGCGGGCGAAAGGCCCTCGATCTTGTCCACGTCGGGCTTTTCCATCTGCCCGATGAACAGGCGCGCGTAGGAGGACAGGCTCTCCATATACCGGCGCTGGCCCTCCGCGTAGAGCGTATCAAAGGCCAGGCTGGATTTGCCCGAGCCGGATAAGCCCGTCAGCACAATGAGTTGGTTGCGCGGCAGGGTCAGGTCAATATTTTTTAAGTTGTGTTCGCGCGCGCCGCGAATGAAAATATCGTTCATGTTGTTTCCTTGCGTAATTTGCGCCGCAGGTTGCGGGCCAGCGCGGGAAGCGCCCGCACAAAAGCGTAGTCGCGCACCCGCATATCCCGCGCACTGCGCGGCAGCACATAGTTCAAACGGTCCTCGCGCCTGTCCGGCAGCTTAAACCAGGCCCAATTGGTATCCATATAGCGAAACCCGAGTTTGGTAAAGAGGTGCTGCATTCGTTTGTTCGAGCCCATGGTGCTCGCGTAGATACGCTTGAGCCCCATTCCCTCAAAGACAAAGGCAAAGAGAACCCGAAGCGCCTCGGTACCGTAGCCCTGGTTCTTCCGGCTGTCGTTCTGCATCACAATGCCAAAGGAACAATAGCCCCTGTCGCGGTTGATTCCCTTCAGCCCCAAAAGGCCAACGGGCGTGCCATCGGGCAGGAAAATGCCCAAACGCGGGTGCTCCATGGTCTGCGTCAAAGCGCGTCTGTACCGCTTCTCGCAAGCGGTTTCCTCGTAAACCGAGGTAGACATACCGGAAAGCGGGTCGTTCTCATAACCGCGCCAAAAGTCATGCCACTCCTCGCGCGTAAACCCCCGAATGCTTATGCGTTCCCCTCTCAACTCTTCCATAAACTATACCGTCACAAGCGCCTGCGCCGAAACACACAGCCCCCGCCCCTCGTCGTTTTGTCCCTCGGTCGTCGTCGCCTTGACCGAAACGGCGGATAGCGGCAAGCCCAGGTCGGCCGCGATATTCTCCCGCATTTGCGGGATATGGGGCGCGAGCTTGGGCTTTTCGCAAACGATCGTCGCGTCCACATGGCGGGCGCGCTTGCCCTGTTTATGCAAAAGAGACGCCGTTTCCCGCAGCAGCATACGGCTGTCCGCGTCCTTATAGCGGGGGTCGCTGTCCGGAAAATGCTGCCCGATATCGCCCAGCGCGCACGCGCCGAGCAGGGCGTCGGCAATCGCGTGCAGCAGCACATCCGCGTCACTGTGGCCCAACAGTCCCTTTTCGTAGGGGACCGTGACCCCGCCCAAAACCAGCGGCCGCCCCGCGACCAGGCGGTGGGTATCAAAGCCTGTGCCGTACACAGTAGGCCGGTAGGGGACGACGCCCTCGGCGTCCCGTTGTAACATTTGTTCGCAGTCGGACCAGTCTGCGGGGGTGGTGAGCTTTCGGTTGCGCTCACTGCCGGACACAAAATGAATCTTGCCCCAGCGTGCCAGAAATACGGTCGCGTCGTCGGTCGCGCCGGGGGTTGCTTGCGCGTAAGCCGCCTGTATCATGGGCAGGGAAAAGGCCTGCGGGGTTTGCATACGCCAGAGGGTTTCACGCGGCACAGGGACCGCGCCCGCACCCTCCCGCCGCAGCACGGTGTCCGCCATGGGAATCGCCGCCACGCCGCTGCCGTGCGTGGCCGCGCTCTTTATACACTTGCGCACCAGGTCCGCGTCCGCCATGGGCCGCGCCGCGTCGTGGATCACGGCGATATCCCCCGCCGCGACGGCCAGCGCGTTACGCGCCGAATGAAAGCGCGTCTGCCCGCCGGGCACAAAGGTGACGGGGATCGGCAGTTCGGCTTGTTCCAAAAACGCGCGAATGTTTTCGCCGCCCGCAACGACAAGGCAATCACACCCACCCTCAATCAGCGCAAGCGCGCTGCGCAGCAGGGGGGCCTGTCCGGCCAGGGGGGTGATCAATTTGTCAAATCCCATGCGCTCGGACGATCCGGCGCAGAGGAGGATTCCCGTTACTCTCATATGCTCTAATCCGAAAACTCCCGAAACAGTATATCTAGCGCAGTTGCATCATGAATTTCGCCCGTACTGATAAACCGTTCGACTTCGATATGCTCGTCCTCAAAAAACTCTACTTCCCATTTTTCGCCCGGCACAGTAATTTCAACCAATAGACTGTCTCTGATTTTGCTCAAAGAAAAGAAAATCTTTGCCTCTTCTAACTTTTCTAAAAAATCTATCACTTTTCCAATGCTCACAAAAAACTTCTTTCCTTCGTCTATTCAATAATCGTATACAGGCTGTCCGCGTCCTCTTTGCGGACGGCCTCGGGCGTGCTGTTTACGCGCAGGCGAATATGCCGCCCGCCCAGCAGCAAATCCAGCGCATCGCCCGCCTTGATATCCGTGGCGGGCTTGGCGACCTTGCCGTTGACCGTCACGCGGCCCGCGCCGGCGGCCTCGTTTGCCACACTGCGGCGTTTGATCAGGCGGGAGACTTTTAAGTATTTATCCAAACGCATTTGTTTTCTCCTTTTTCTCTTACCTTTCTTTTAGAAAAAAGAAAGGTAACCAAAGAAAATCATGGTTGTTCTATATTTTGCCCAAGAACTGTAACACGACTACCGCGACGCCCAGCACGGCGGTATAGACGGCAAAGCCCCAAAGTTTCTTTTGCGTGATGAGTTTGATCAAAAGCCGAATCGCAAAGTAGCCGGTCACCCCCGCCGCAGCCATGCCGACCAGCAGGGGCAGAAACCCCACGCCCAAACCGCCGCCTGAGAGCGCGTCCTTGCCTTCCAGCACAGCACCGCCCAAGATGGCGGGAATGGACAGCAGGAACGAAAAGTCCGCCGCCGCTTTGCGGTCCAGGCCGGAGAACACCGCGCCGGAGATGGTCGCGCCGGAACGGGATACGCCCGGCAGAATGCCCACGGCTTGCATACCGCCGATCACCAACGCGTCACGGACGGTCATTTCCTTCATCTCGCGCTTGCTTTTTGCCCGCGCCATGACCCCGTCACAACACAGCAATAAGGCGGAGGTGATCGAGAAACAAATGCCCAAAAATGCGCCGCTCTCCAGCTTGTCATAGAAGGAGGAAAAAAACTGCTTGAGCAGCAACGCCACGATTACGGTGGGCACGGTGGCCAGGATCAGCAGGCCGACCGTCTTTTGAAAGGGACGGCGGATCAGCGCCCACAGCGTCTTGCGATAGACGATACAAACGGCGGCAAGCGTCGCCATATGCAGCATGACAGTGAAGAACGCGCCGCCCTGATTCGGGTCCGCGCCCGTCAGCTTTTGGATCAAAAGCAGGTGTCCCGAGCTGCTCACCGGCAGAAATTCGCATACCCCCTGCACCAAACCCAGCAGCAGCGCCAGCCATATATTCATATTAACCTCCTAAATTGCCTTATTTATCATACTACGAAGTGTGTGATTATACAATAGAAAGAGGTGATTTTATGCTTTCTTACATTTCGGTCAAAACAGGAGACGGCGGAGCTGTGGGCTGTTTGAAGGTTCGCAACAACATGGCAACCCTTACGTTAAGGCAGCCCCTGCCCGGCAATGCCTTTTTGTTCACCGCGTCGGGGCTGCTCCCCATTCGGGCGGAGGTCGGTCTGCCCGTCACCGAGGCAGTGCTGGCGGTGGCGGCGCTCTCCGGAAAAACGCTCGCTTGGTGGGGACTGGCGCAGGGTTGTACGCTGACCCCCGCCACCCTGCTGGCGAAGCTGTTACAAAAAACTGTGGCGCCCCCACCCCCCGCGCCCCCGCGCCCGCCCGACCCGCCAAGGCCCGAGCCCCGGCCGGAGCCTGAGCCGGAGCCTGAGCCGGAGCCTGAGCCGGAGCCGGAACCGCTGCCCGACCCGCCGGAAGAGGATCCGCCCCCGCGTGAAGAACAAGAACGGGAGCCGCCAAGGGCCTTGTTTCCCTCCGCGCCCCGTTTTCCCGAGGCTTTCGGCAGGCCGCAGCCGCCGCGCGTGCCTTGGCCGCCTTTTGCCCTCTTTCGCCCCATTCGGCCGGCGCTGTTTGAAACGCCTTTCTTTCCTTTCGAGGCGCGCGAGGGGGAAGAGCGGCCCGAGGAAAGACGGCACATTGACGCAACCGCCTCGCACACGCCCGCATTTTCTGCGCTGCAGACCCATGCGGACCGGCTGTTCTCTCATATTGATACGCCGCAATCACCCGACGATGTTTTGGACGATCCGCCGGTCGCCCTTCAGCCGCCGGTCGCGGAGCGGGCGCAGGACGACCCAATCATCGACCCGCCGCCCATCGCGGACGCCGTGCCGGACGATCCGGACCCCGACCCGCCTGTTGCAGAACTTGCGCAAGAACCGACGCCCCTTCCATCGCAGGCGGAGTTGCCGCCGGAAGAACCGCCGCAGCCGGATCCGCCCAAACGCGGCACGTTTGCCGTCGGGCGGGACGACAGGAGAAACGCGTGGATGGGCGAGGTCAGCGCGCTGCTGCGCGGTTTGCCCGCCATGCGGGAAGATTTTTTCGATGAAGAGGATTCGCGCGAAGAAGAGGCCCGCCGCGAAGAAGCGCCCCCACGAGAGCCTTCGTCCGAGGGGGAGCGGCGCATTCGCATTGACAACCCATTCCCGCAGGCGTTTCCCGGCGCGGTCTGGCATAGCGTCACGGGGGAGGGCACGCTCTCACACCTGTCCGGCGATTGGCGGCGCGGCAATGAGCCGGTGCGTTTGATCGCGGTCGCGGGCGCCTATGCCCCGCGTCCGCCGCGTCACCTCTTTGGTTTTACCCGCTATATCCGCACAAAAAAGGACGGCTATTGGATTAAGGTTTTAGACAGAAGATAGGATTTGTTTGGGCGTAAAGGCCAGATGATCGGCGGAGACAAAGTGATAGGCAATGCCGTTTCTTTCGCCGCAAAACGCGGTTTTGCTTGCCGCGCCATGCAGATGGCCGTAGACCACATGGGCGACCGGAAATTCCTCCAGGACCTGCACAAAGGCCGTGGGCTCGCCCTTTTCCGAGAAGGGGGGATAATGCAGCATGACGATATTTGTCGTTTCCTCCGGCAAAGCCGAAAGGGAAAGCCGCAGCCGCCCAAGCTCCCGCTCGAAGATCTTTCGGTCCTTTTCCTCCGAAAAGGCGTTGTGCTGGGGCGAAAGCCAGCCCCGCGTGCCCGCGACCGTGACTTGCTCAAACCGCAGCGCGTTGTTTTGGATCGCGCGCAAACCGTCCGGCAGGCTGCCCGTGACTTGGCGATAGCTGCTCCACCAGTAGTCATGGTTGCCGCGCAGCAGGATTTTTTGGCCGGACAATTCGGCCAGAAAGGCAAAATCGGGCGCGGCCTCTTTTAGCTGCATGGCCCAGCTGATATCCCCGGGAATCAAAACCAGATCGTCCGCTCTGACCTCCCTTGTCCAGGCCTCGGCCAGGCGCGGGATATAGCGTTCCCAGCGCGCGCCGAACACGTCCATGGACTTTTCGGCCACGGCCAAGGAAAGGTGCAGATCGGAGATGGCAAACACACGGGCCATGAAGGGTTAATCGTCGTCCGCGTCCGATGGCTCTTCGCCCAGGCGCCCTTCGATCGGCGCGTTGGCTTCGTCCCGACGCACCTTATCCGCCAGGCTCTCCAGCGCGGTCTGCCGCTTTTGCTCCGCAAAGCAGGTCTCGCACAAGTCCCGACCGGTCAGCGCGGGGGCCTCACCGCATTCTGAGCAGAAAAGGGTTTCCTCTTCCGCTGCCGAGGGGCGTTTGTGCAGGCGCGCGCAGAGCGCGCAGAGGGCCTCGCCCTCCCGCATATAATTTACCTCACATTTGGGACACTTTTTCAATGCCATAATAAACTCCTGTGTATCACTTCAATATTTATATAGTATGCGATGCTATTTGTATTGCGTCATCATAAAGCGCGCCCAGCCGCTGCACCAGCTCGGTCCGGCCTTCGCCGTTTTCGCTGGAATAGGACAGAGCAAAGGGCACGCCGGTGAGAAGTTTCGCGTTGGCGTTGGCCTGATTTTTTCGGTGTGCGCGCGCGATTTTGTCCGCCTTGGTCGCAATCAGCGTGAAGGGGGTCCCGTAATACAACAGATAGCGATACATGGCTGCGTCATCGACCGTCGGCGGGTGACGGATATCCAGCAGCAGAAACAAATGGTTGACCCGCCCACTGGCCAGATAGCCCTCCACGAGCGCGCCCCAGGATTGCTTTTCCGTCTTGCTCGCCCGCGCGAAACCGTAGCCGGGCAGGTCGACCAGATAAAAGGCGTTGTTGATACAAAAATAATTGATCAGACGGGTCTTGCCCGGCTGGCCGGACACGCGCGCCAGCTTGTTGTTGCGGCAGAGGTTGTTGATCAGGCTGGACTTGCCCACATTGCTCTTGCCGACGATCGCGACCTCAAAGGGCAGCGGCGGCGGATAGGGCGTGCCCGCCGCGCAGCTGCCGATAAATGTCGCCTGTTTGATTGCAAAGTCGTTGCTCATTTGCAGTTAGTATATCAGAAAATCCGATAGGCGCAATAGAAATTCTTTTGGCTCCAGTTGCCTTGCGAGGACCGCTTGACAACCTTGCCGTTGCTGGAGGAGGCGTCGATCATCATGGTGTTGGAGATGGCGATCGCCACGTGGCCTTTGGTGGCCGACATCCTGTGCACAATGATATCACCCGCGCGCACGTCGGAGAGCTTGTCGATCCGTTTGAACTTGGTCGTGCTGCGCCAGGCAAAGGAGGTCATATAGTTGACAGAGACGCCGCTCTCCTTGAGACACCAGAAAACGAACCCGCTGCAGTCAAAGCTGGATGGCCCCTTCGCCCCACGCACATACTTGCAGCCTAAACGGCTCTCCGCGACGGCGATCAGCTTGTCCACGCCCTTTTTGCCCGCAACATCAGGCTTGGTGCCGGTGGTGGTATTGTTATTGGGCTTGGGCGTTTCTTTGCTGTTCGGTTTCGGGGTCGCGGGCTTTGCCGTGGGCTTGGCTGTCGCCGCCGCGCGCGCGTTGCCGCCGGTCAGCTTATCCAGCGTTTTCTTGCCCACCTTGCCATCGTCGCTCAGGCCGTTTCTGTGCTGAAATTCCTGCACAGCCTCCTCGGTCTTCTCACCGAAGTAGCCTGTCACATTGGCCGAGCTCAAATATTTCAGCTTGGCCAGCTCGCGCTGGACCTGTTTGACCTTGTCGCCGCTGTCGCCGACCATGAGCACCATGGGCTGGGCGTCTGCGGACATCATCAGCTGTTTCGTCTCCGGCCCGACACAGCCGTCGCGCTGGAGCCCGTTTTTCTGCTGAAACTCCTTGACGGCGGTCGCCAGCGTGCTGTCAAAGCGGGAGCTTTCGTCTCCCGTATAGTAACCCAGGATCTTGAGCCGCCGCTTTAGGGTGACGACTTCCGCGTCCTTGTCGCCGCGCTGCAGCACGCGGGAGACGGGGCTTTCGTCATAGAGCGCCTCTAACGTACGCGCGCCGACCTTGCCGTCCACCGAACGCAGTTTATTGTTCTGCTGGAACTCTTTGATCGCCTCTTCGGTCGTCTCGCCGAACTTGCCGTCCACCGCGCCCTTGGCAGTCAGATAGCCCAGCGAATACAGCCGCGCCTGCACCTCGCGCACATCGTCGCCGTGGTCGCCGCGCTGCATGATATAGGGCTTGGCGCCCTCGCTCATCAAAACTTCATAGGTCTGTATGCCGCACTTGCCGTCGTCGGGCAGGTCGTTGTGCCGCTGGAAGGTGCGGACCGCCTCGCTGGTGATGGGGCCGTAAAGCGTGGTGGCGTCGTCAAAATCCATGTATTCCAGCTCCATGAGCCGCTCCTGAATCAAGAGCACGATCTCCGCCTCCATGCCCTTGGTGAGCGCCTCCTCCTCCAGGGGATTGGGCGTCGCGGGCAGGTCAAAGGCAGCTGCGGCCAGGGCGGCGGCGGCCGCGTTCTCGTCCCGCACATTGGCGACAGGGCCCTCGTCCGTTTGGCTCAATTGCGCGCCGCGGCCGGGCAGGGCGATCAGCAAGATAACGATTGCGGCCAAAACCAACCCGCCGGAGGAGGCGGTCAGCAGACGGCGTGATTTATCCATGCGCCGCCAGGCGGACCCGATTCGGGCGAAAACGTCCGCGCGCCAAACGCGAAACTTTGCGGCAAGCGGCGCCAGCTTTTCACTGCCCCACGCAAGCTGCCGAGAAAGCCAACGGCCAAAACGCCGCATGGCAATGGTCAGCTTGCGGCGGGTCCGTGTCAAGCGTTGTTTCCACGTTCGTTTGTTTTGTATCGGTACGTTCTTCCCTTCCATTTGCGTCCTCCCCCTTCGCATATGATATGTTAAGAATACCCTACTAAACCGGCCCGAGACCTGTCAAGCAATCCGGCATCCTTTAACAGTTTGCTTGCAATTTGATGATAAATAGGTAAAAAAAATAACACATTTGGGCGTGGGGGGCAGGGGATAAAAACAAGGCCGACACCTGTTGCGCCGGCCCGTGGTTTGTATGATTGACACTTGGGCCGTCGCTAAAAGCCCATGATTTCCTTTTTCTTCATGGTAAATTCCTCTTCCGTAAGAATGCCGACATCCAACAGTTCTTTCAGCTTTTTTAAGGTTTCGATCTGTTGATCCAACGACATGGCGACGGCGGCCTTGGGTTCTGCTTGTTCCACTTTTTCCGTTTGCTTTACCTGTTTCGTCTGTTGCGAGCCATGCAGTTTCATAAACGCTTTGGAATCGGGAGAGAATTCTATGCTCTCAATGCCCACTTGCGTGACCTCGAACCCAAAGTTTTCCTTCCATTTCCCGACGCCGGTCTCTTCCTCGGCGATGATGGCGGTAATCTCGTTCGCCCGCGAGGGCAGCTGCGCAATACGGCAGGTTTGGGACAAGGTATTTAAGGCGAGCGCAAAAGATTGGAGAAAAGCCGGCAGGATCTGCGCGCGGGCGCTTGGGTCGTCAAACCCAAAGTCGTTGGTGCAGGCCGGCATAAAATTTCTGACAAACCGTTCGGGGTTTGTTATTTTCAAGGAGAAGGAGCCGAACGCCGAGACCTCCATGTCTTCATCATAGTAGGCGTCATGATACGCCACCGTGCCGCGCGTGCCGAAACGAATGCCCCGAATTTCACGCAAGTTGATAAATCCGAGCTGCTTTTGGTTCGCGCCTTGGCTGCCGTCTTTCGCCTGCTTTGCGATCTGTCTTCTGGACGCGCCGCCAAGCCCCGGGTTTTGATAGAGATAGCCGCCCCGGACCGCATAGACTTCCTCTACGCCAAACTGGCTGAACACAAAAACGGCCGTGTTGTCCGGCACGAAAACCTTTGCCCCGTGGAAAAGGCCGCTCTGGTTTTCGGCCCCCGCCGTATCCGCGCCAACGCCCGGTTGCCCAAGCACGCCCGGCACAACCGCCGCCAGTTCGTCGAAAGGCGCGGCGGTAATGCTATCATTCCATATGTAGACGGAGTTCTCTTGAACCGTGCCCTCAAAGGCAAGAAAAAGTCCCATTCGTTCTACCTCCTCAACCTATAATACCTGGTCGGCATCGCAGTATGGGCAACAGACAATCTGCCCTCTTTTGCCCGAGATCGGAGCGCGGCAAAAACCGCATTTTTGCGCGACCTTCTCGGCCGATCGGCGTGCCGCCGGTTGTTTGACTTCCGCAGACGCGGCGATTGCCTTGCGCTTGGGGTTATTTACGATGGCAAGTTCTTCGGGCGCGATTTTTTCCTTGAGCTCGGATATGTCTCCGACAAGCCTGACGAGTCTCAATCCGGTACGGATCAATCCCATTTTCGCTGTACCCCCCGCATGATTCTTACTGTATTTATATATAACATATTTGCGCGCGCAAAGCAATAGCCCACATTGGCAAGGGTGGAACGTATTGCGAAAGAACACGGATTGCGGTAAGATAAATGATATGACCTGGCTTTCCAAAACCTATCCGCGCGCGCTTGGTTTTGCCTTCGTTCACTTTGCGGTGGATCTGGGCTGCGCTTTTTTGATCTTTCGCCTGACCGTAAGCCCCATGCAAGGGCTTTTGGCGCTGCTGCTTTACAATTTTTGCGCCTTTGCCATGCAGCTGCCGTTCGGCATTTTGATCGACCGCTTTGGCTTTGGCCGGACCGCCGCCGCCTTGGGCTGCGCGTTGGTCGCGCTTTCCGCCGCCTTTGCGCCCCTGCCGCTGCTCTGCGCGATTGCCGCAGGCCTCGGCAACGCGCTCTTTCACGTGGGCGGCGCGGTTTGCGTGATGGACCTCAGCGCGTCCCGCCTTGGTCCGCTGGGCGTCTTTGTCTCCACGGGCGCGGTCGGTTTGTATCTGGGCGGGCTGTTGGCAAAGGCAACCGCGCTGCCCTCGCTTTATGTGGTTCTTCTGCTCCTGAGCTGCGCGGCTGCGCTGGGCCTGCACGCGCGGCGAACCGCTTCTTCTCCCGCTGCGCCGGCCACAGAAACGTTTCCCATAAAGGCCCTGCTGCCCGCCTGCCTGCTGTTTTTGGCCGTGGCGCTGCGTTCCTTCGCGGGGTTTGTGCCCGCCTTCCCCTGGAAGGCCGCCGCGCCTTGGGGCCACATTTTGGTGCTTTGCGTCGCGGGCGGCAAGGCCCTGGGCGGGCTGCTGTCCGACCGCTTTGGGGTTCGCCTGACGGCAGCCCTCTCTTTGACGCTTGCGCTGTTTTGCTTTGCGCCGGGGGCCTTTGCGCCGCTGGGCGTCGTTGGCTTTCTGCTTTTTAACATGACCATGCCAATCACGCTCTATGGCTTGACACGGCTGTTTCCACGGGCAAAGGGCGCGGCCTTCGGGGCGCTGACCTTCGCTTTGTTCCTTGGGTATCTGCCCGCCTTTTTGGGGCTTGCCCTGCCCCTGCCCACGGCGGTAATCCTGACGCTTGCCGCGGGCGCGACCCTGCTGCTGCTTTGGCCGGTGGCCCGATTATGGAAACGTTAGCGCTTGCCTTTGGTCTCTCGCTGGGGCTTACCCTGCTGATTGAGTTGGGCGTTGCCCTGCTTTGGCGCGTGCCGCGCCGCGATCTGTGGCTGGTGGTTCTCGTCAATATTCTGACCAATCCGCCCGTGGTGCTGCTGGCGATACTCTCCCGCGACATCTTGCGTTTATCACCCCTGTTGTGTTATCCTGTGCTTGAAGGGCTGGCGGTTTGGACCGAGGGCGCGGTTTACAAACGCTTTTCCCACATACGCCGCCCCTATCTGTTTTCGCTGCTCGCCAACGCGGTTTCGTTTTTCATCGGGTTCTTGCTTCAACGATTGTTTTAGGAGAGTATTTATGAAAAAGCTGTTTTCCCTTTTCCTGCTGCTTTGCCTGCTTTTGCCGGTAGGCACGGTCAACGCGGATGTGATTGTGGAACCCTGGGGCGATGATTTCTATGACCGCCATAGGAACGTATGCGTCAGGGAAGACCGTTTGTATATCGCAAACGGATTCGACGGGACCGTCAAGCTCTACAAGAGCCCGTTGGACGCCCGCGCGGTGGAGACTGTGGAGAATGGAACGGAGCTGTATATTCTGACAATCTATCGCGGAAAGCAGGACAATTGGGGCGCGGTTGGGGACTTTGAAACCAGCTGGGTGCGCATGACCGATGTGTATGTGACATATGATGCCCTTGCCTTTGAGCGGGAACATCGGAGTGAATTTGTATCATTTGCGGAGAGCGTGACCTTTTCAGAAACGTTTCTGATTTGGGAGTATCCCCGCTCGGCCTCTTTTGTTTCTATGGACTATTGGTTTAGCAATTCCGATGGGTTCGAAGAAACGTTTTTCTTTGACCACATCTATACGGACCGGGACGGGCTGAGGTGGGGCTATATTCCCTATATGTACGGCCAAAGCGGCTGGGTTTGCCTGGACGCGCCGAACGATCCGGATCTGACGCCCGTGCCTACACCCGCGCCGCCCGAGCCCATTCAATCCAAGCCGAGCATGGAACGAAACCCCCTTCTTTTCTGGGCCGGCGGGCTGGTGCTTCTGCTGGTCATTGTCTCCGCCGCGCTGATTTGGTTCGCCTACGGACGCAAACGCAAGCAAAAAATGTAACGCTATGTTTTGGAGGTCATTATGAAAAAGCTGCTTTCCCTATTCCTACTCTTGTGTCTGTTTCTCCCGACGGGCACGGCGCTTGCTGACATTATTCCGGAGCCTTGTGGCGATGATTTCTATGAAAGCCATCGGTCGGAATGTGTCAGCGAAAATCGCGTCTACATTGCGAACGGCGCCGACGGTTCTGTCAAGCTCTACAAGAGTCCGGTAGACGCCCGTGTGATGGAGACCGTAGAAAACGGAACCAAACTTTCTGTTCTGGCAATTTATGCCGGAGAACAGGGAGATTGGGGCGCTGTCGGTTATCAGAAAACAAGCTGGGTCCGCATGACCGATGTGTATGTGACTTACGACGCCATCGCCTTTGAACAGGAGCATGGAAGTGCGTTTGTCCCCTACAAAGGCGATTTTTCTTTTCAAGGGGATTTTCTGATTTGGGAGTATCCGCGCGCCGCCTCTTACTACTCTTTTCGGCATATTGACTCCTATTACTTTGATTCTTACACGTATGAGGACGAGTATGGGCTGGTGTGGGGTTATATTACCTATCTGGAGGGCCGACGCGGCTGGGTTTGCCTTGACGCGCCGAACGATCCGGAGCTGACGCCCGTGCCTACCCCAACACCGCCTCCACCCGAGCACTCCGATATGCAGCCGACACAAAACCCAAATCGCTACCTTTTGCTTTGTGCCGGCGGGCTGGTACTTCTGCTGGTGATTGTTTCCGCCGCGCTGATTTGGTTCGCCTACGGACGCAAACGCAAGCAAGCATAACACTATGCTTTAGGGGGCCGTCAAACACATTGGCGACAACGCCTTTGGCTTCTCGTTGGATTTCTATTACCACCGTTTGGAATCCATTACTCTGCCGGAGATTACTGGCAACTGGGACGAGCCCTGTATCCTGCGGTGGGGCGACGAGTGGTAGCAAGGCAGAAAGGCTTTATGATGAAAAAATTCTTGGTTTTATTCCTTTCCC
>WRCT01000004.1 GCA_009783775.1 Clostridiales bacterium
ATACCAGCACTTCCTTGACCATCGGAATTTCGGAAAGGATTATTTCCAATTCTTCGGGCGAGACATTTTTGCCATTCTTCAACACGATGATATTTTTCTTGCGGCCGGATATGACCAGGAACCCGTCGTTGTACGCGGGCGCGTCCCACGACTCATCGTAAGAGAGCCGCGTCAGCGTCAGGTTGTCCAGCATGGCGGACGCGCCTACGGTGATGTTGAACTCGTTGAAGCCGTCCAACTTTTTACTGTCCGCGGAGGTAAGGATCACCGCGCGGTCCAGGTCAAGGCCGGCCTCCATCACGATGTCCGCCGTAATGCGGATCACGGCCACACTATCGTCGGCCAGGCAGGCGGTCAGCTCCGCCCAGTTGCTCGCGGAACCTTCATTCGCCGCGCTTGTCGGCGCCGGCCAAACGACAAACGCCAGGCCCGCCACCAGGGCCACGGCCAGCAAACCGGCCAGGATTTGTTTCACTTTCACGCTCATATTTTTTTACCTCCCCCTTTTTATGGCTACATTATAATACCGTGGGGGGAGGCGTGCAAGGGGTTTTTTTTAGAGTGGAGAGTGGAGTGTTGAGAGTGGAGCGAAGGAAAAAACAGCTCGCGCTGTTTTCTTTGATTATATGTTTTTGTGGTTTCAATATCCCGCGAGAGCGATTCTGGAATCTGGAATCTGGAATCCGGAATCTAAACCCCGCGTGAGCGGTCTGGAATCTGGCGTCTGGAATCTGGAATCTGAAAAAGGGCCTAGGCCCTTTTTCTCGCCAAATCTCCCCTGCACAGCATGACAATGCCCCAAATGCCGCCGAGCGCGATAATGGTATAAACGATGCCGAGGGCGATGGCGGACGTGCCGAAGATCGCCGTGACCAGGTTAAAGCGAAACAGGCCGACAAGCCCCCAGTTGACCGCGCCCAGGATCATCAAAATGATTGCGATGGTACTCATAATACAATAATAACTCCTTTCCTTATATAGGTATCTCTGAAAACTGTCATCCCAAGCCCTTGCCTGTCATCCTGAGCCCTTGCCTGTCATCCTGAGCAAAGCGAAGGATCTGACCGGCCACCGCTCAAGATTCTTCGCTACGCTCAGAATGACAATAGGTTGTTTCAGAGAGGTCCGAAGTTATTATGTGTAGAACACCTCGACATGATTCGTTTTTTTCTTTTCGATGATCAGCTCAATCTCAAACCGATCGAAGGAAATCTCCTCCATAAAATCCGATTTGCGAAAAATGACGCGGCCGAATTTGTTGAAATCCGAAATGTGATTTTGCAAAAGCACGGGGCAGGCCAGGTCCAGCTCACGCGCCAGCTCACGCAATACGGGCAGCAAATCGTCAAAATCAGAAGGCCGTGCGAGAATTACTTCCCGCACGACTTCCGATATGATTTTATGATTTTTCAGGGTTTTGGCCCAGAGTTTCATAATCGTCATTGCGGGCTTGACCCGCAATCTCCCTACATAGAGGGTTACAGTTGCAGGAACGCGACAAAGTAGAGATCCTGGTCCTCGCTCTCCGGATAGAAACCGTTGAGCTGGCCGTAGAAGCGGAAGCTCTTGCCGATCCGTTTCGTGGCGTCCCAGCCCTTGACCAGGTTGAGCACATAGATCGTCGCCTTGGACTCGTCCTTCGCCTCGATCGTCAGCACCTGATACTCGCCGACCTGGTTGACGGCCCTGACCGTGCCCTCGATCCGATAGCCGGCAGTGGAGGCCGGATTCTCCTTCATGCTCTCCACCGTGGCGTCCTTGCCCAGCTCAAAGTAGTTGCCCTTGAATGCGGCGGTAAAGGCGCCCCGATCCTTCGGCGGGTTGTAGGCCAGGCAGGTGATCTCGCCCTCCTCGTGGCCTTCCAGCACCGACTGGATCGTGATGGTCGCAAAGCCCAGATACTTCGTGTTGAAGGTCACGACAAAGCTGTAGTTGCCGGTCTCGTCCACGGTCGCCGAACCGCAGGCCGCGTCCGTTAAGCTGCTTGTCGCGGTCACCTGCGCGCCGGGCAGGGTCTTGCCCTTGACCGTGACCTTGCCGCCGGCGGCCGTCCGCATAGAAACGGGGTTGGCCTCGACGGTCAGCACCATGGGTTCGGGCAAATAGACAAAGGGCATGACTTCCAGCTCGATGATCGCCGTGACCATGTTCGCCTTTTCCGCGCGGATCACGATCAGCTCCGTGCCCTCTTCCTGCGTCAAGGCATACTCGCCCATAAAGACGCCGCCCTCATAGACCGCGAACTTCTCGTCGTTCACATAGACCTCGACCAGATGGTCGTCTACCTCGCCCGAGATGGCGATGACATTCCCCTCGCCCGCCTCCAGGCCGCCTTCCGCCGCCAGCAGGTCCGGCGCGGTGAGCGTGATGGTCACGGATTCGAAGGTCAGGTCAAACGAATCGAGCGTGTAGTTGCGCACCTCGCCCTCCAGGGTCTCCACGGAGAGTTCGGGGGAGACGGAGAAGACGGGTGAGCTGAGCGGCTCGTCGGGATAATAGGAGGAAAGCGGCACGTCGATTAAAATCTCGCGCAGTTCATCCTCCGCGTTGGTTTTGTGATAGTCCTCCTGGTGGGGCAAAAACAGCGTGACCGTATCGCCGGGGTGCAGGAAGACCGAAACGCGCTTGAACTCCTGTCCGTCGTCGCCGACAAAATCGCTGATCGTCGGCTCGAATTCCTCGTTGGGCGTGGGGGCGGGCAGGTCTTCGGACTTGTCGCCGAACCAGTTGGACGGCTGCATCCAGGCGGGCAGTTCCTCCATGCGGCCCGAAATGCTGTAATAGCCGTAGATCGCGCCGGCCACGGAGATGAACACGACCAACACGGTCAGCAGGATCCAGAACAGCTTGCCGCCGCGCTGCTTTTCGCGCGGGGCGGTGGGCTCGTACTCGTATTCGTCCTCGAACTCTTCCTCGACATAATAGGCGTCGCCGTCGTCATAACCGACCCGTTCCTCGGAGACGGGCGCGGGCGGCGTGGAGGTCAAAGCCTGCCTGCGGCGGCTCGGCCGCGCGGGCGGGGCTTCGTCTTCGAAATCATCGAAATCGTCTTCAGTCTGCCCACTGCCCACTGAGGCGGGCGATTGATAATCGCCCCTACGCGGCTCACTGTCCTCGACCGGCACGGGAATGGGAACCGGCTCCCGCCTGGGCTCGGGCCGGGGCTCGGGTTTCGGTTCCGGCTTGGCCTCGGGCGCAAAGGAACGCCGCTGCCGCATGGCGGGCCGCTCGTAAACCTCTTCCGGTTCTTCGTCGGCGGGTTCTTCATCGGCGGGCTCTTCTTCAAACAAAGGCTCTTCAAACAGGGGATCTTCTTCGAAAACAGGCGCATCCTCTTCGAACTGTCCACTGTCTTCTGCGGCGGGCGATTGATAATCGCCCCTACGCGGTCCACTGTCCACTGCGGCGGGCGATTGATAATCGCCCCTACGCGGTCCACTGTCCTCATACTCCTCCACAACCACGGGCTCCTCATAAGCGGCCTCGCGGCGCGGGCGCGGCGGCGCGACAGGCTGCTCAGGCGCGCGCTCAAAACGCGGTTGGCGCGGCGGCGGCGCGACAGGCTGCTCATAGGTCACTTCCCTGCGCGGACGCGGCGGCGCGACAGGCTCTTCATAAGACACTTCCCTGCGCGGACGCGGTGCAACGGGTTCCTCATAGGAAATCTCCCTGCGCGGACGCGGCGGCGCAACAGGCGCACCAAATCCGTCATTGCGGACTTGATCCGCAATCTCCCGACGCGGACGCGGGGGCGGCGCAACAGGCGCACCAAAATCATCATTGCGGGCTTGACCCGCAATCTCCCTGCGCGGACGCGGCGGGGGTGTCGCGGCCGGTTCCTGTATGCGCACGGCGCAAACCTTGCAATAGGTCGCGTGGTTGGGATTGTAAGCCCCACACTCTTTACATATCATAATAAGTCCTCCTTAATACAGTTCACGCATCATAGCACTTTGACTATATGGTAAGTATATAGCAAAATCGTTCCCGATACATGACGAATATGTAAATTTTTTCAATACAAAAAAATACGCCGCCTTGTCACTCCCATGAAATTGTGGTATATATGTAGGAAATTACCGGCCGGAGACAAGGATAAATGAGGAATGAGGGGTGAGGGATGAGGAATTGTTGATTGTCATTCTGAGCGCAGCGAAGAATCTTGATGTGTCCGCTAAAGATCCTTCGCTGCGCTCAGGATGACAGAACACGCAGGATGACAGCTTTCGAATCCCTCATCCCTCACCCCTCATTCCTCATTCCTCAACCCTCATCCCCCTTGCTCACTTTCAAATGTTTTTGCATATACTGATAGTATACCCGCAAACTTTACGAATGATGGATAACGATATGATTTACTTGGACAACAGCGCCACGACGCGCGTTTTTGAACAATCGGCCCAACGGTTGCAAGGGGCCTTATTGCGCGATTACTTCAATCCGGCAAGCGCCTATTCCGAGGCCCTGGCCGTGGAAAAAGAGGTCGAGAAGGCGCGCGCCTTTCTGGCGGGCCTGCTCTTTGCGCGGCCCAACGAGGTGATCTACACCTCCGGCGGCACCGAAAGCAACAATATGGCCCTGACGGGCTATCTGAAAAATTTGCGCGGCAGGCGGCGCGTTCTGGTGTCTTCCGTGGAGCACCCCTCGGTCTACGAGGTCCTGCGCGCCAAAGAGTGGCAGGCGCGGCACGAGATCGTGTTTCTGCCCGCCAAGCCCGACGGCGGCCTGGACCGGCAGGCGCTGACGGACGCCCTGACGGAGGACGTCGCGCTGGTCAGCTGTATGCACGTGAACAACGAGCTGGGCACGGTCACGGATCTGGAGACCCTGGCCGCGTTGGTGCGGACCAAAGCGCCGCAGGCGGCCATTCACAGCGACGGCGTGCAGGCGTTTATGAAACTGCCGCCGGCGCAGCTGCCCGTGGACTTTTACTCCGTGTCCTTTCACAAGCTGCACGCGCCCAAGGGCGTGGGCGCGCTCTACGCCCAAAAAGGCGTGCCCTTCGCGGGCGGCCAGGTCGGCGGCGGGCAGGAGTTTGCCCTGCGCGCGGGCACGACGAACGTGCCGGGCATTCTGGCGGCGGACACCGCGCTGGCGCTCTATCGCGAGAACCTTGCGGCCTGGCACGACCGGCTGCGCGCCTGCAAAACGCGTCTGCTGGATAATCTGCGGAGCCTGCCGGACGTGCGGATCAACGGCCCCCGACCGGAGGACGCCGCGCCGCATATTTTGAACCTGTCCTTCCTCGGCGTACGCGGCGAAACCATGCTGCACGCATTGGCCGAGCGGGGCGTATTGGTCGCGACGGGCGCGGCCTGTTCCGCGCACAAGGCGGGCAAGAACCGGATCCTCACCGCGATCGGTCTGCCGCCCGCGCGCCAGGAGAGCGCGCTGCGGTTCAGTTTCAGCCCCCTCAACACGCCCGAGGAAATGGACCTTGCGGCGGAGATTATCACGGAGACTGTAACCGAGCTGCGAAGATATAAGAGAAGATAGATTAGAAGAGTGGAGTGTTGAGAGTGGAGAGTGGAGTGAATGAAAAAACTACCTGACGGCAGTTTTAATTGAAAAAAACAGCGGAGCTGTTTTATCCTCCGCTCAACTCTCAACTCTCAACTCTCCACACTCCGCTCAACTCTCAACACTACGGAGGAAACCATGCACGTTATCTTAATCAAATACGCCGAAATTCATCTGAAAGGTCTGAACCGCCCGTTTTTCGAGCGTCAGCTGGTGAAACAAATTCAGCGCGCGCTGGCGCCGCTGCCCGCGCGGACCTTGCGCGAGCAGGGCCGAATGTATGTGTACGACGTGCCGGAGGGCGATGTCGCCCAAGCGGTGGACAAGCTTACGACGGTATTCGGGATTCACGCCATCTGCCCCGCGCTGGTCGTGGAGAAGGACTGGCCCGCGATCCGCGGCGCGGCGATCCAAGCCCTGCGCGAGACGGAAGGCGACGGCCCGCAAACCTTCAAGGTCTTTGCGCGGCGGGCGGACAAGACCTTCCCCATGACCTCCGAGCAAATCTGCCGCGAGCTGGGCCATGACCTGCTTGAGGCCTGCCCCTGGCTGCGCGTGGACGTGAAAAAACCCGCCATCTCCGTGCAGGTCGAGGTGCGCCTGGACCGCGCCTTTCTGTACACGAAGGAGGTCGCGGGTCGGGGCGGTATGCCCGTGGGCTGCAACGGCAAGGCCATGCTCTTGATCTCCGGCGGGATCGACAGCCCCGTCGCGGGTTATCTCATGGCCAAGCGCGGCGTGTCGCTGGCGGCCGTGCATTTTTTCAGTTTCCCCTACACGAGCGAACGCGCCCGCGACAAGGTCGTCGAACTCACGCGCCTGGTGGCGAAGTACGCGGGCGAGATCGAGCTGTTTTTGGTACCCTTCACCGAGATCCAGCGCGCGATCTACGAGAAATGCCCGCCCACGGAGACCACGGTGCTCATGCGGCGGCTGATGATGAAGATCGCCGAGCGGGTGGCGAACCGCTGCGGCGCGCAGGTACTGGTCACGGGCGAGGCGATCGGCCAGGTCGCCAGCCAGACGATCGAAAGCCTGACGGTCACAAACGACGCCTGTACGTTGCCGGTGCTGCGCCCGCTGATCTGCTTTGACAAGGAGGAGATCGTGGACCTGGCCAAGTCCATCGGCACCTTCCAAACCTCGATCCTGCCGTTTGAGGACTGCTGTACCGTGTTCGTGCCCCAACATCCGGTGACCAAACCCAAGCTGGAAAGGCTGCGGAGCAGCGAGGCGCTGGTGGACTTCGAACCGATGATCGAAGAGGCTCTGCTGGGTACGATCATCGAAAAGATTTCACAGACTGTTTGCGGATAGGTCGCATACATTGTGTTACAATGAAGTGGTCAGTGGTCAGTGGTCAGTGGTCAGTGGTCAGTGGTCAGATCGCGTTTGTCATTCTGAGCATAGCGAAGAATCTTGGCATAGCCGATTTGGATCCTTCGCCGTGCTCAGGATGACAGCCCTTGGGCACTGACCACTGACCACTGACCACTGTAAGGAGGTACTCCGAACATGAAACTCATCGCGCGCATTGTCGGCAGCGTCGTCATTATTTTAATCCTCGCGGGCGCCGCGCTCTACGCGCTCAACCAGCGCGGCTTTATCAAGGGCGGGCTTTCGGATTTCATCTCAAAAATGACGGGCCACGCGCAGAACATCAGCGACGATACAAGGAACTTTCTCAAGGAAGAGGGTTATATCCACTCGCCCGATCCCGACCCCGACGCGCCGGACGAGCCCTCGGACGAAGAGCCGGAAACCACCCCCGCGCTCACATTGGGGCCCGAACTGAACTGATGGTTAAGGCTAGCCTTATCACCGTCAATAATATCTCGCTCTACTACAAAAAACAAGGCGCGGGCGCCCCGATGATTTTGCTGCACGGCAACGGGGAGACCCACGCCATTTTTGATGTGCTGGCCGAAAAGCTGAGCGAACGATATTGCGTGTACGCACTCGACAGCAGGGGCCACGGACAGAGCGCAAACGCCCCGCTGGACTATGGGCAAATGGCGGAGGACGTGGCCGCGTTTATCAAAGAGCTTGGACTTGAAAAACCCATCCTCTACGGGTTCAGCGACGGCGGCATTCTCGGCCTGCTGATCGCAATGAAGTACCCGGCCCTGCTCTCTCAGCTGATCATCAGCGGCGCGAACCTAAACCCCAAGGGCGTCAAGGGCCGCTGGCGCTTGCTGATCAAAGTCCTGCACGCAATCACCAAGGACCCCAAGCTGCAGCTTATGCTGACCCAGCCCCATATCGCGCCAACCGATCTTGCCCAAATCCAAACCCCGACCCTCGTTCTGGCGGGCAGCCGTGATGTGATCTATACCGCCCACACCAAAGAGATCGCCGCCCATATCCCAAACGCCGTCTTGCGCATTCTGCCGCGCGAAACGCATAGCAGCTATGTGCTCGACAACCAAAAACTCTACGATATATTGCTGCCTTTTCTTTCTTAACCGCGAAAGGGGCGAAATCCCAAATCAGCTTGACAAAACCAAAATGCGTGGTATAATATGAAACACAGGGTGTTGCCGATTTATTGGTTACGCCGCTTTGATTAAAAGTAATCGCTTACCTTTGTAGCGGGGGCGATTACTTTTTTTTACTACCCAGCAAAGTGCGCTTTGCTGGGTGCCCGTTCTTCGTCTATCGCTCAGGATCAACCTGATTAACGTCAGAATAACCACCAGAATAATCAAATATTCCATTGGCCTTCACCTCCTTCCTTTTTAACATTCATGTCAATAAGGACCAGAGGGCGTAACCGCCAAACCGTTTGGCAACACCTTGTGCGCGCATACCATATCACAAGTTGTCAGTTTTTGTCAATCTATGGCCTCGCCGCAGCGGTTTTTTTCGTGTCCTTTCGCGCTTTTCGCGGTAAAAAAGAAAAAGAAAGAAATTGCATTCTGCGATCCTTTCATGTAGAATAGTTATGGGCAACTCGAAAAACTCTGGGCACGCATCTTCACCGCATTTTTGACCACATTTCTTTGGCGAAAAGCCTCGGAATAGGTCTGCGGCTATTCCTGCGTTTTTTGCCTGCGAACTGCGGCCAAACCTACGGCAAATCTGCGCACCGATAGTTTTTCGAGATGCCCTCTATACGGACTATTAAAGGAGGAACACAAAAATGAAACGCTTTCTTTGCCTCATTCTGACCCTGCTGCTGGTGCTGGCCTGCCTGCCCGCCTTCTCTTTCGCGGCGGACGAAGTGAAAATCCAGGTGCTGCTGACCGGCGATTTGCACGGTGTGCTGTTTCACAGCAACTACAACACCGCCACAAAGGCGGCGGGCTCGGGCGTGCGCGCCGGCGGCCTGACGCGCCTGGCCACCCGCATTGCCGAGCAGCGCGCGCTCAACGCCAATACCATTCTCATTGACGCGGGTGATACGGTGCAGGGCACGCCGTTCACCTATTATTATTCGTTCTATGCCCAGCCGCCCGCGCTGCAAACCAGTCCGGTCGCGCTCGCGCTGCGCACCTTAAACTATGACGCCTGGGTGCTGGGCAACCATGAGTTCAACTTCGGCCAGGGCGCGCTCACCAAGAACATCGACGACGCGAAGGCGCCCGCCTCGGGCGGGCAGACCCCCGTCGCGGTGCTGGCCGCCAACTATCTGGATATCAATACCGCGGACGGCGTGACCGAGTGGGATCCATGGATTCCCGACGGCGCCTATATCACCCGCACCTTTGACGGCGTCAAGGTCGGTATTTTGGGCCTGTCCACGCCCAACATTCCCACCTGGGAACCGGCCGCCAACTACGCGGGCATTCTGTTCATGAGCTTTCTGACCACGGCGGAATATTACATTGACTATCTGAAGAACACCGAAAACTGCGACATCATCATCGCCGCCTGCCACTCCGGCATGGAGACCAAGGGCGCGGCGCTGCAAAACACCCCGCCCTATCCCGACAGCTACGGCGAGTTCTACAGCTGGGAGGATCAGATCACCGCGCTGGTGGCCAATACCGAGGGCATCGACCTGGTGCTGGGCGCGCACTCCCACGCGACGAATACCTCAGGAACGATCGCCAACGCGGGCGGCAAGTCCGTGCCGGTGCTCTTTGCCGGCGCTTACGCCTCCACGCTGGGTATCGCCACCATTACCTATGACAAAGACACAAACGCCGTCACCAACGTAGCGCGCAGCACGGCCGGCGCGTCGTCGAGCGTCACGCCCAATGCCGCGCTGGTAACGGCGCTCCAGCCCTATGAGGACGCCGTTTGGGAGGACTATCTGCTGGCGCCCGTCGGCGAGGCGGCCGCCGCCTTCCCGTCGCCGAACATGAAGGGCCCCAACGCCTTCATTGATATGCTGCAAAAGATCCAGGCCGAAACGACCGGCGCGGAGTTTTCCTTCTGCGCGCCGCTGCTCAACAGCAGCGCCGCGAACGTCATTGACGCCGGCGAGATTGCCGCGAGCAAGATGTTTGACCTGTATCGCTACGAAAACTGGCTGTTCAAGGTGGGCATGAACGGCGCGGAGATCAAGGCGTGGCTGGAATTTGCCGCGACCAAGTACGCGATCGACGGCTCCATGCGCGGCGGCACGACCGAGGCGACCGCCCATTACGCAAGCCTTGGCCTGGTAGGGTTTCAAGACTTGACCGGCCCGATCTACTGCGACTCGCTGTGGGGGCCCGGGGTCTCCTACACGATTGATTTGAGCCGGCCGATGGGCGACCGCATCGTCGACCTGGAGCTGCGGGGCGTGCCCGTGAACCTGACGGAAGTTTATGAGGTCGCGGTCAACAGCTACCGCTACACGGGCGGCGGCGGAAACGTGCCCTATGTGAAAGCGACGTTAGGCGCTGACGCCCTGGACTTTGCGGCGGCGGGCGTGACCCTGTTTGACAGCAAGGAAGAGCTGGGCGAGAGCGCGGGCGAGATCCGCAACCTGCTGGCCGAGTATATCCGCAGCAATTCACCCATCTCCCCGACATTCGAGGTCGGCCGCGGCGCCGATTATTCGGTCTATGTGCCGGACGTGATGGCGGTCGCCGTGCTGGCCACCACCGATATGCACGGACGGTCCACGGCCCTCAACGTCAACACGGGCACGGCTTTGAGCAACAGTATGCCGCGTATGGCGGCCGTGGTCAACGCGCAGCGGGTAAGCTATCCCAACAATATTCTGATCGACAACGGCGATACGCTCCAGGGCACGCTGGTCAACACCTACTGGATTACCAAGAAACCGGCCGCGTTGAACCCCATGGTCGCGGCGATGATCGAGATGAAATACGACGTCTGGAACCTGGGCAACCATGAGTTCAACTACAAACCCGAGCAGCGCGACGCGCAGGTGACCTTCGCGGAAAACGGCGGGATCAGCGTCCTGTCGGCCAACCTGGTCTTAAAGGAGAACGGCACGGCCTTCGGCGGCGCAAACGCCTTGGCGGACGAACCCTACTACAAGCCCTATGCAATCAAGACCTTCACCGACGCGAAAGGCAACAGCGTGGACGTGGCGGTGCTGGGTATCGGCAACGCGAACAACGCGAGCTGGGACGTTCCCACCAACTTCCCGAATCTGCAATTCTCGTCCCTGGGTAATCCCACGGGCGACGTGGTCTTCGAGATCGAGCGCTGGCTGCCCGAGATTCAAGCGCAGGCGGACATCGTCGTGCTGGCCATTCACTCCGGCCTGGGCAACGGCACAATGAGCTCTTTAGAGAGCCAGGCGCGCCGCGCGATAGAGCAGACCCGGGGCATCGACATGGTCATCGGGGGCCACGACCATTCCGCGGCGGCGGCGGCCACGACCTATAAGAACCTGGACAACAAGAATGTCTGTTATGTCAACCCGGGCGCGGGCGCCAACCTGTCGCGCGTGATATTCGACGTCGTATTCGCGTCCGACAAAACGGTCTCGTCCTTCACCGTGCGTTCCGCGACGAACCTGGCAACCTCGGCGGCGGAAGACGACGAAGTATCCACCGCTACGCTGGCCGCCTACAACGAGGCGCGCGTCTGGGTCACCACGCCTTTAGGCGGCAGGCTGGAAGGCGACTGGACCCATTTTGCCAACGACAACGGCCACATTCTCGCGCAGTCGCAGACCATGGACCTCGTGCACAAGGGCCAGATCTGGGCGACCTGGTTGAGCTTTGCGTCCGACGGCGTCACGGGCGCGACCGTATCCATTGCCTCGCCGGTATTCAATCACAGTATCTTCAGCACAACGCCGCGCGATATGAGCCTGGCCGATATTTTGGGCCTGTACCGCTATGACAACAACACGCTCTATATGATCGAGATGACGGGCGCGCAGCTCAAGGCCTGGCTGAACTTTACGGCGGATAAGTATACCCTCTCGGGCACGGCCGTCGGCACGGACGGCACCACCATCTTCGGCAAGGACACCGTCTACGGCGTGGATTATATCCTCGACATCAGCAAGCCGAAGGGCGCGCGGCTGGCGCTTTGCAACTATGAGGGCAAGCCGCTCGAAGACGCGAAAGTCCTGCGCGTGGCGATCAACAGCTACCGGCTCTCCGATGTCGACTTCGGCAAGACGACGGGAATCACGGTCGCGGACGCGGTCTGGGCGGCGGAGATCGATCTTACCGCGGACCGCGCGCCGGTGCCGGTGCTGCTGGGCGAATACTTCGCCTATATGAAGACCGTCAAAGCGACGGACAAACCCTTCAAGGGCACGGACAGCAAGTGGTTCGCCGAGACGAAGTTCGCGGGCTTTGGCGACGCCAATCTGGACGGCAAGCTGGGCGCGAGCGACGCGGCCTCGATCCTGCGCCACCTTGTCCAGCTGGAAACCCTATCCCCCTACGCGCAATACCTGGGTAATGTCTCGGCCACGGGCACGCTGTCCGCCGCCGACGCGGCCCGTATCCTGCGTTATCTGGTCGAGCTGGTGACCGACTTCCCCGCCGGTGCGCCCGCACCGAAATAAGCGTGAAACGAGAGGACATAAACAAACAATTCATATGGCGGCTGGCGGATATCTACGCCACCGACGCGGCCTGGGAGGCGGACTTTGCGCAGCTGCAAAAGGGCGTGTCTGACTTTGCCTCCCGCGAGGGCACATTGGGCACGGCGTTGGGCCTGCTGGCGACGCTGCGCGAGTCAAGCCGCCTGGACCTGCTCTGCGAGCGGCTCTTTGTCTACGCCCGCATGAAACGGGACGAGGACGCCGCCGTGGACCGTTACGTCGGTTTGGCCGACCGCGCGGGGCAGCTGGCGACGCGCCTCTCCGCCGCCACCAGCTTTATGGAGCCCGAGATCCTGTCCGTGCCGAGGGAAGAATTGCTCGCTTGGGCGGCGCTGCCGGAATTTGCCGACTTTCGGTTTGGCCTTTCTAACCTGGACCGCCAGCGCGCCTATTGCCTGAGCAAGGGCGAGGAACGCCTGCTCGCCATGGCGCAGGAGCCTTTGGGCGGCGCGGACAATATCTTTTCCATGCTCAACGACGCGGACCTGACCTTCGGGACCGTCTTGGACGAAAACGGGGAAGAGGTCGAACTGACGCACGGCAGCTACGGGCGGCTGCTGGTCTGCCCCGATCGCCGCGTGCGGCGCGAGGCCTACGAATCCCTGTACGCGGCCTATCATAAGGTGAAAAACAGCGTCACCGCCATGTATGACGCCGCCGTCAAACGCGACGTCTTTTCGGCCCACGCGCGCGGTTTTGCGGGCGCTTTAGAACAGGCCCTGTACGGCGGCAATGTGCCCGTGGCCGTCTATGAGCAGCTGATCGAGGCCGTGCGGCAGCGCC
Organism: Clostridiales bacterium; assembly: GCA_009783775.1. Taxonomy (GTDB): domain Bacteria; phylum Bacillota; class Clostridia; order Christensenellales; family CAG-138; genus WRCT01. The sequence goes on from WRCT01000004.1 coordinate 13,277, forward strand.
TGCCCGCCCTGCAAAAATACCTGGACCTGCGCAAGCGCGTGCTGGGCCTGGACGCGCTGCACCCCTACGATCTCTACACGCCCATGCTGCCCGCGCTGGATTTGCCCTACGACTACGAACAGGCCAAGGCCCTGGTCAAAGAGGCGCTGGCCCCGCTGGGCGAAGAGTACGGCAGGCTGCTGGACGAGGCCTATCAAAATGGCTGGATCGACGTTTACGAAAACGAGGGCAAGCGCTCGGGCGCGTATTCCTGGGGCGCCTACGGCACGCATCCCTATGTGCTGCTCAACTATCAGGGCAAGCTCGAGGACGTGTTTACGCTGGCGCATGAGCTGGGCCATGCCATGCACAGCTATTTCAGCGACGCCAACCAGCCCTTTGAGACGGCGGGTTACAAGATCATGGTCGCGGAGGTCGCCTCCACGGTGAACGAAAGCCTGTTGCTGTCCCATCTTTTGGACAAGGAGACGGACAAGGACCGCCGCGCCTATCTGCTCAACCGCTTTCTGGAGGAGTTTCGCACCACCTGTTTTCGGCAGACCCTGTTCGCCGAGTTCGAGCTGGCCACGCACCGCATGGCCGAGAGCGGTCAGCCGCTCACGCTGGAGAGCCTTAAGAGCCTGTACCGCGAACTGAACGAGACCTACTACCCGGGCGTGGTCATCGACGAGAACATCGTCATCGAGTGGATGCGGATCCCGCATTTCTACCGCGCGTTCTATGTCTACCAATACGCCACGGGCCTCTGCGCCGCCGTGGCCATCGCGCGGTCGATCCGCGAAGACAATGGCAAGGGCCGCTATCTGCACTTTCTCACCACCGGCGGCAGCGATTATCCCATCGAACTGCTCAAAGGCGTGGGGGTGGACCTGACCGCGAAGGACAGCATTCTCGCAGCGCTCGATGTGTTTGCGGCCTGCGTGGACGAGTTGGACGCGCTGCTGTAGGGGCGGTCGATCCACCCCACCAAAACTGCGGATTTGGTGGGGCCCCGGGTTAGCCCGCCCGAAAGAGTGGAGTGTTGACAGTTGACAGTTGACAGGTGACAGGTGACAGTTAAGGAAAAAACTGTTTCACAGTTTTCTAAATTATAATAAAAAGGTTTTCAGAGAAAACCCTCCTCAACTGTCCCCTGTCAACTGTCCCCTGTCAACTGAAAAAAAGGAGGAAAAATGGAACAACCCGAAACAACAGCCAAAGCCTACATTACCGACTGTTTTGAAAAACAGGGCGACTTTGACATTCTGCCGCGCGAGGCGTTCGAGGCCATGCTGGCCAAAGTGATGACGCTGGACGAGACCTTTATGAAGGACACGGGCGTTTTGGAGGGCGCGGTCTATGACGACGACGCGGCCTATGATTATCTGGTGGAGGAAATGGGCGCGGCCTTCCCGCAGCAAAAGATGTACTGTATGCGCTTTGTGGAAGATTATATGGACAATCAGGAACGCTATCTGGACAGCATCGGGCTGCTGGAGTGGGAGTAGGGCGGGGGCTTGCTCCCGCCGCAGTGGACAGTGGACAGTGGACAGAATCGCTCACGCGGGTTTTTCTACGGCGAACTGACCACTGACCACTGACCACTGACCACTGACCAAACAACGGATTAAACGAGGAGGCATAAACAATGTATTGCAGCAACTGTGGAGAAAAACTTCCTGGCCGGGTGGCCTTCTGTCATGTCTGCGGCACGGGACAGGCGCAGCCCCCCTCTCTGAGGGGGGAAGTCGGCGTAGCCGACAGGGGGGAGACGCCCCCCGTCGTGCCAACCTCGCCAACGGAACCAACTCCGCCCGTGCCGGTAGAACCCGCGCCGGCAGCGGAACCACCGGCAGAACCGGTCGCGCCGCCGACCGTGCCAACCCCAACGCCGACCGTGCCGACGCCCCCGCCGGTCGAACCAACCCCAACGCCGATCGTGCCGACGCCGACGCCGATTATACAGCCAACGCCCCAGCAACCGCCGGTATACCAAGCGGCCCCTGCCTGGCAGCCCGCGCCGCAACAGGCGCCGACGTGGCAGGCGCCGCCGCCCGCGCCCAAGAAAAAGATCAACAAGCTGGTGATCATTCTGCCGTCGGTCTTTGTCTTTTTGGTGATCTGCGCCGTGGCCGCTCTGCTGCTCATTTCGGCGGACCGGAGCAAACGCTTTGAAAATGCCAAGGTCCAGATGGAAGTGGGCAACTATCAGGCCGCGCTTTCAGGATTCCAAGCCCTCGGCAACTATGAGGACGCGCCCTATCTGGCGGCCGAATGCCAAAAGGGGATCGACTATGACGCGGCCAAGGCCCTGTTCGACGGCAAAAATTATGCCGAGGCCAAGATCGCCTTTGAGCGGCTGGCGGGCTATAAGGACGCGTCGTTCCTGGCGGCCGAGTGCCAGAACGCCATGGATTACGATGCCGCGCTGGCGCTCAAAAACGCGCAGGATTACGCGGGCGCGCACGCCGCCTTTGTGAAACTGGGCAGCTATAAGGACGCGTCCGACCAGGCGATGGCGTGCAAGCAGGTGTTAGACTACGCGCAGGCGCAGGAGCTGATGGACAAGGGCGACTACAAGGGCGCGGCCGCGCTGCTCGAGCCCCTGTCCAAAGCGAACTATGAGAATTCACGGCAGCTGTTCGAGGAGTGTTCCAACATCACGGGCTACGAGGCCGCCGAGGAGGCGCTGGCAAGCGGAGAAAACTATACCGCGTTCAAATTCTTCAGAAATTTGGGTGAGTATAGGGACGCGGCCCAACGCGCGGACAAATGCGTGATCGTGCAAAAGACAGGCGAGATTTACCGCAACTCCGCTTACAAAAAGAGTATTAGTGTGCAATTCAGACAACCCAAGGATGGCTTTGCTACATACTGGAGAATCTATTCGGGAGACACATTGGTCGCGGCGGCCTACGCGAATCCGGGCGATAGGGTTTCCATCAGCCTTCCGGTCGGTGTCTACAGCCTGCAAGTTGCCTGCGGTACTCGGTGGTTTGGCGAAACGGATATGTTCGGCGACGAAGGCGACTATTATCGCCTGACAATCAGCAACGACACCATGAGCGACGCAAACGGCGATTTGAAGATAAAATCGGGGTATCGCTACTGGATCGAGCGGCCGTAGGACGGCGGCGGCAATCTGGACTCCAAGGACGAAAACTGGCAGAACTTCTAATCAATGTACAGTGTACAGTGTACAGCGTACAATGAAGGAAACGGGGCGCCGCGGCGCCCCGTCTTTTATTTCATAAAATCATTCAAAGAAAAAACCTGCTTTTATAAAATCATTCAAAGAAAAAACCTGCGGGTTTTTCTTCCTCAACTGTACATTGTACACTGTACATTCAATTCCTCACCCGACTCAAAAACGCCCTGGTCCGTTCGTTCCTTGGGTTGTTGAAAATCTCCTCCGGCGTGCCCATTTCGGCGATCACGCCCTCGTCCATAAAGGCCACGCGGTGCGCCGCCTCCTTGCAAAACTGCATCTCATGCGTCACGATCAGCATGGTCATGCCCGAATGCGCCAGCTCGTCGATGACGACCAGCACCTCGCCCACCATTTCGGGATCCAACGCCGAGGTCGGCTCGTCAAAGAGCAGGGCCTCGGGCTCCATGGACAGCGCTCTGGCGATGGCGACCCGCTGCTGCTGCCCGCCCGAAAGCTGGCGCGGCCGCGCATTGATAAACTGCGCCATACCCACGCGCTCCAAATGCGACATCGCGATCGCGCGCGCCTCCGCCTTGGGCTTGCCCAGCACCTTCGTCTGGCCGACCATGCAGTTCTCCAGCGCGGTCATGTTCGAAAACAGATTAAACTGCTGAAAGACCATGCCCAGCTTGGTCCGGTAATGGTTCGCGTCATATTTGGGCTCCAACACATTCTGCCCGTGGAAGAGAATCTGCCCGCTCGTGGGCCACTCCATCAGGTTGATACAGCGCAAAAGCGTCGACTTGCCCGAGCCCGACGCGCCGATGATGCTCACGACCTCGCCCCTGTTGACCGTAAAGTCTACGTTTTTTAACACTTCGTTCTGACCGAAACACTTGCGCAGATTGCGCACTTCTACGACAATACTCATACGGCCGTCTCCTTCCCGCGTCGCCCGCGCAGCAACCGCCCCTGCGGCATGGTGGAGGAGGTGAAGATCGTGTAGCCGCTTGGCCCGTCCATCTTCTTTTCGACCAGGCGCAGCAGGCGCGTGACGGTGAAGGTCAGCACAAAATAAATCGCGGCCGTGATCAAAAAGACCTCATAGGTCTTAAACAGCGCGCCGCGCACGGACTTGGTTTGGAAATACAGCTCGACGACCGAGATGACGTTTAAGACGGACGTGTCCTTGATGTTGATGACGAACTCGTTGCCCGTCGCGGGCAGGATATTGCGGATCGCCTGCGGCAGGATCACGTGCAGCATGGTCTTGGTATGGTTCATGCCGATCGAGCGCGCGGCCTCGGTCTGGCCCTTGTCGATGGACTGGATCCCGCCGCGCACGACCTCGGCCATGTACGCGCCCGTGTTGATCGACACGATGATAATGCCCGCGGTCAGCGGCGACAGGTTCACGCCGATCGCCTCGGAAAGCCCGAAGTAAATGACCATGGCCTGCACCATCATGGGCGTGCCGCGAAAGACCTCGATATAGATGTTGAGCAGGATATTGGACAGCTTAAGCAGGATCTTTTTGAGCGAGAACTTGCCCCCGCGCGGCGCCGGAATGGTGCGCACCACCCCGACCCCGAGCCCGATAATAAACCCGATGACCGTGCCCGTAAGCGCGATGAGCATGGTAATGCCCGCGCCACGCAAAAACCACGAGCCGTAGTTCTCCAATATGTACCATACAGCGGGAAAGAAGGTAGTTGGCATAGGTTCTCCAGATTCCAGATTCCAGATTCCAGATTCCAGAATCGCTCACGCGGGTTTTTTCTGGAGTCTGGAAACTGGTATCTGGTGTCTAAAAATCAGCCGGCAGGCTGATTTTTAATCGCATTCTCCATCATCTGCTGGCGCGCGGCCTCGGAAATGCCGGCCAGGATCTCATTGATCCGCGCGAGCAGGTCGCTGCCCTTCTTGAGACCCACCGCGATAGCGACCTCGTCCAGCGTGTAGGTGAAACCGAGGGCCTCGTCAAAGGCGATATAGGTCAGGTTCGGGTTGGCCAAAGCAGCGGAGATCGCGCCCGGGCGCTCGGAGATATAACCGTCGATCCGGCCTGAGTTTAAGGCCATGATCATGGTCGGGAAATCCGTCATCGCGGTCTGCTTATCCACGCCTTCGATCTGGTCGATGACCGTGTAGTGGAAGGTGCTCTGCTGTGCGGTGATCTTCGCGCCCGCGAACTCGTCCAAACAGTCGGCGCTCGCGAACGGGCCGTCCTTGCTCACGACGATGACCAGGTCGGAGATATAGTAGTTGTCCGAAAAGTCAATGGACTCCTTGCGCTCGGCGGTGGGCGACATACCCGCGATGATCACGTCGATCTTACCCGAGGTGAGTGAGGGCAGCAGCCCGTCCCAGTCGGTCTTGACGATCACAAGGTCCATGTCCAGCCCTTCGGCCAGCGCCTTGGCGATCTCCACGTCATAACCGCCCGCGTAGTTGCCGCTCTCGATCGGCACCGCGCCGTTGCTGTCGTCGTTCTGCGTCCAGTTGAAGGGCGCGTAATCGCACTCTAAACCCACGCGCAATTGGGCCCGCGCCCCGTCGTTGTTATTCGTCTTCGCGCAGCCTGCGAGTGCTCCAAAGCAAAGCACCACTGCTAAAAATCCGGCAAAATACTTCATGATAAATATCCTTCCTTTTCGATAATTATTCATTATAGTATACATTCGGCGATTTGGCAAGACACATATCGCGTGAAATGTGGCCAATGCGTGAGGGGTGGTCAATGCGCGTTCTTACGTCATTGGCTGTCGAACCCACCGGCGGAGCCGGTGAGAATGGAATAAGCGGTGGCGTTGCAGGACGAAATAAAAGCCACGCGTTGTGTATATTGATGTTGTCGCAGTCAAAAATAAAACTGCGCGTGAGGAAACAAAAATAGGCTTGGGAACTGGATTGCTTCGGCATCACTCCTGGCAATCAAGACAGCACCGGCCTGCCCACAGTTCGCAATCGGCGCAGCGTGCGCACTGCTTGTGGCTCACTGGGCTTCCGCCTTGCTTTTTCCCACACAGTGGGCGCTTCGGCTCCGCCCCCGCAATGGGAACCGCTGATTAAATCGTTCGCTGAGTAGATTGGCTATCAGAATGGCCCCAACTTAGGAGCTTTTGACAGGCCAGCTATTCCACCTCACGATTTAATCAGTGGGCCCAATGACGGGAAATGAGGCTTGCGTCATTGCGAGGAGAACATAGGTTAGTGTGCGAGAGGGCAACACGACGAAGCAATCCAGTCTCCCAAGAGACATCGCAAAGGGCCAAACAGAAAAGCTATGAGGGGATAAGCAAAGGGGAAATGATGGCAGCGACACCCGCCTTTCAGGCGAGCCGGTACCAGTGCCCTTATAGGGCAAGATGATTTTGTCATCCTTTGTCGCAAACCCCATTTGACAAGTTTCTTATGCTAATGTGCATTCACCGATGAAAGCCTTTCGTGTTATTTTTATTATGCTGCTGGCGCTGCTTTGCAGCCTGTATATCTACGGCAGCACGGTCAAGACGGCGGGGGAGCCATCTTGGGCGCCGCAGCCCACGCCCGCGCCCGTCTCCGCGTGCCGAACGGAGATCGTGCTTGTCCCAACGCTTACGCCGGCGTCTACGGTTACACCCTGCCCTGTGCCCACGCCCACGGTGCGGCCCACGCCTTTCTCCTTCGTCTGGTTTTCGGACACGCAGGTCTACCCCTACAAATACCCCAAGGTGTTTGCGGCGATGACGGACTGGGTCGTGCAGCACCAAGCCGAGCACAATATCCTGGCGGTGCTGCACACGGGCGATATCATAGACGACCGCACCCTGGCGCGGCATTGGCAGAACGCGAGCAGCGCCATTGTCCGCCTTGCGCCGGAGGTGCCCTTCTACTGCGTGGCAGGCAACCACGATGTGGGCGCGACCCAGCCGGACTATGAGAGCTATCTATCCTATGATTTCTGCGCCGCAAAAGACCCGCGCTGCCTGTATCGCGGCGGGGTCTGCTGGGCCGAGCCGCTCTCGGCGGGCGGCACGGATTTTTTGCTGCTGGGAATCGGCTGGCAGGAGGGGACGGATTATTTGGGCTGGGTGGAGCAGATCATGGCGGATTTCCCCGACCGTGTCGTTATTCTGCTCGTGCACAGCTTTTTGTCAACGGAGGGCAAACTGACCGAAAACGGGCGGCTGGTCGAGCGCGAGATCGTGGCCAAATATGAGGGCGTGCGGCTGGTGCTCTGCGGACACAATCGCGGCTCGGCGCGGTGGAGCGGGCAGTACGGCAAACGTACGGTGCACGCGCTGATGTATAATTTCCAGGACGATCAGGAGAAGGGCTTGGGTTATCTGCGCATTTTAATGTTCAATCCCTTAACGCGCAATATCGCGCTGACCACCTATTCGCCTTGGCTGGATCAGTTCAACTATCAAAAGGACACCAGCCTCGACACCTTTACCCTGCGCAAAGCGTTTTAGGGAGTGGCCCAATGGCAAGAGCGACGCGGTCGGGCCACTCCCGCGTTTTAACGCATTTGACATATTGTCGGATAAATAGTACCCTATTACCCATGAAACGCAGGGGAATCCATATACTCATTTGTTGCGCGGCCGTGCTGATTCTGGCCGCCTGTGTCACGCGGCCCGTTCCCGAACCGCCGCCGACAACCGAAGCCCCGCGGGCGACGGCAACCCCCACTCCGACCGTACTGCCCACTTCCCCCGCGTCCACCGCAACCCCCATCCCAACCCCGTTTTCCCTTGTTGTATTTCCCGACACGCAGGTCTATACCTACAAGAGCAACAATGTGTTCGAGGTCATGACGCAGTGGGCGGCTGATACGAAAGAACAGTACAACACCCTCGCCGTGCTGCACGTCGGCGACATTGTGGAGGAGCGCACCGATCCCCTGCATTGGGAAAAGGCTGCGCACGCCATTTCGCTGCTAAAGGGCCATCTGCCCTTCTATCCCGTGGCGGGCAACCACGATGTGGGCTGGCCGCGCACAGTGCATTACGAGCGTTATCTCGCCCAGGATTTTTGTGACGCGCGGGACCCCGAACTGCTCTATAAGGGCGGGGCCTGCTGGGCGCAGCCGCTGCACGCGGGCGGCACGGATTTTCTGCTGCTGGGCATCGGCTGGCAGGTCGACGCCGACTATATCCCCTGGGCGCGGGAGATCCTCGCGGCCTGGCCCGACCGCGTCGTTATCCTGGTGACGCACAGCTTTTTGACCAAGGGCGGCCGGCTGACGGAGGAGGGGCAGCTCATGGAACGCGAGCTTTTGCGTGATTTTCCCTCTGTGCGGCTGGTGCTCTGCGGCCACGCGAAAGGCGCGAAACGCTGGGCCCAAACCCATGAGGACGGCTCCCAAACGCACGCGCTGCTGTTCAACGTGCAGAAAGAAAATGCGCGCGGCCTCTACAGGGGCTACTTGCGCCTGCTGACCTTTGATCCGATCACCCGCACACTCACCGTCGTCACCTACTCGCCCTTTTCGGACAGCTATCTGCGCAGCGATAAAAACGAGTTTGTCATCGAGAATGCGTTCTAGCGGCGTCCCATTTGACAAGACCCCTCGAAAACAGTAATCTATATAAAGAATGAAACGCAAGAAACTTCGCATATTTTTATGGTGCGCGGCCGCCCTTATTTTGGCCGCCTGCGCCTTATATATCTTTCGGCCCGCGCCCGAACCGCTGCCGGAACCGGACATACCGCCGCCGCCGACAGCGACACCGGCTCCCACGCTCACGCCCATACCAACGCCGACTCCCACGTCCACACCCATACCAACGCCAACCGCAACTCCGGCGCCAACGCCCTTTTCCCTCGTCTGGATGACCGACACGCAGGTCCTGGCTCTGCACTACCCCGACGTTTTTGAATCCATGACGCGATGGGCGGCGGACACCAGGGAAACCTATAATACCCTGGCCGTGCTGCACACGGGCGACATTGTGGACAACCCCACCGGCAAGACGCAATGGGAGCGCGCGGCCCGCGCGGTTTCCCTGCTGGGGGACCTGTCCTTCTACTGTGTCACAGGCAATCACGATGTGCGGGGCAATGCCTCGGCCTACAAATGGTATAGGCACTTTGATCTCTGCGACGCGCGCGACCCTGAACTGCGCTTTCGTGAGGGGCGGTGCTGGGCGCAGCCCTTTTCGGCGGGCGGCACGGACTTTCTGCTGCTCGGTATCGGCTGGCGGGAAAAACGCGCGAGCTTCGTGTGGGCAAGCGAAATCATGTCGGCCCACCCCGACCGGTCTGTGATTCTGCTGGTGCACCACTTTTTGTCGGACAACGGCGAGCTGTCCGTTGACGGCAAGCTGGTGGTGGAGAGATTGGCAGAGAACTTTCCGCAGATCCGGCTCATACTCAGCGGCCATATGAGAGGGGCGGCGCGCAGGGAATTGACCCATGGGGACGGGTCCGTAACGCACGCCATGCTGCATAACTTCCAGGAAGAGAACAAACAAAAGTGCGCCTTGGGTTACCTGCGCCTGCTCACCTTCGACCCCGTGACCCGGGAAATCTCCGTCACGACCTATTCGCCCTGGCTGGACCAATATCTTCTCGACGAGGAACACACGTTCATAATTCCAAACGCGTTTTAACCGGGGATTTGTATTTGTACTACGGTGACTATGAAGCGGTAGCAGGGCTCCTTTTGAAAGGAGCTGTCACCGTCCCCCTGTCACGCAGCCTCCAAGAAACAGAGGCTTTTTTCTTAACCAAATCTTAATCATTTTCCCCCTTGGTTTTTAACAATCCAACTGTCATAATAAGAGTATGTTCAATATATTGATCTGCGATGACGAAAAGGATATTGTCTCCGCGCTGTGCATTTATCTCACACGCGACGACTACCGTCTGCACACAGCGGGCACGGGCGCCGAGGCGCTGGCAGTTCTGGCACGCGAGCCCATTGACCTTGTGCTGCTGGACATCATGATGCCCGTGATGGATGGGCTGACCGCCCTGGCCCGCCTGCGCCAAACCTGCAACTGCCCTGTGATCCTGCTCACCGCCAAGAGCGAGGATGTGGACATCATCGGCGGCCTGAACGCTGGCGCGGACGATTACATCACCAAGCCCTTTCGGCCGATGGAACTGCTGGCGCGGGTGCGCTCCCAACTGCGCCGCTACCGTGAACTGGGCGCGAATTCGATCGACGATACCGTCCTGCGCGCGGGCGGCATCGCGCTGGACGACAGGGCCAAAGAGGTCAGACTGGACGGGGAGCCCATCGCGCTCACGCCTACGGAGTATGATATTCTGCATTTGCTGCTGCAAAGTCCGGGCCAAGTTTTCTCGGCGGATGAGATCTACCGCAAGGTATGGAACGAAGCGCCCCTGGGCGCGGAGCGCACGGTGGCGGTGCATATCCGGCACCTGCGCGAGAAACTGGAGATCAACCCCGCCGAGCCGCGCTGGCTGCGCGTTGTCTGGGGAAAGGGGTACACAATTCGTAATTCGTAATGCGTAATCAAAGGAGAATTATTATGAAATCAATGTTGGATAAATTTTGGGCGAAAGCCTTAACACAGGTATTCTTTGTGCTGACCGCCACTACGTCCGCGCTCTGTCTGCTGGCGACAGCCATTATCGCCAACGCGGGCGCCTATAACAATTCCGGTTATATGCAGAACATCTTTTCTGACGACTATTATGTGTTCTTCGGCACCCACTGGGGGATTTGGAGCTACGCAAATCGTATTCTCCTGCCCATCCTGGGTGTCTGTATGCTGGGGCTGACTGTCACGCTCTTTGTCTTTGCCCTGCGTGGCGCGGGTCATAAGGCGGGGCGGGAGGGGATTACCCGACCCTTCTTCGCCAAATGGCCTTTGGATCTACTGCTTGCGCTGACCATCTTGCTGGGCATTGCCGTCTTTGCCCTGCCTGTTAACGCCTATCGGATACTGACGGAAGAAGGCGTGATCGTGGTAGCGCTCTGCGCCCTGGCGGTCGCGGCCTGGCTGTTTTTGGGCTATTGGATCTGCTTTGCGGCCAACGTCAAGCGCGGCCGCTGGTGGCAGAACACGCTGCTTTATATGGTCGGCAGGCTAATCGTGCGTATGCTGCGTTGGATCTGGCGGGGGCTATGTCTCATCCCCCTCTTCTGGCAAGTGGGGCTGGTTTTTGCGGGGCTTTGTGTGGCGGATATCCTCCTGATTGCCTTAACAAACGGCGGTGAAATCGAGGCGGCGTTGATGTTTTTCTTCCTGCTGCGCTTGGGGTTGTTGGCCTTGGTGATTTGGATCACCCTCTCCCTGCGCCGCCTGCAAAAGGGGGCAAAGGAACTGGCGGACGGCAAACTGGGCGCCCCTTTGCAGACGCAATATATGGCCGGTCCGTTCCGCACCTTTGCTGAAAATCTGGGCCGCATACGCGACGGTATGCAAGTCGAGATAGAGGAACGTATGCGCAGCGAGCGGTTCAAGACCGAGCTGATCACCAACGTCTCGCATGATATCAAGACACCCTTGACATCTATCGTGAATTATGTGGACCTGCTGGGCAAGCTGGAACTCTCTGATCCCAAGGCGAAGGAGTATCTCGCGGTGTTGGAGCGGCAATCCGCGCGGCTCAAAAAGCTCACGGAGGATTTGGTCGAAGCGTCCAAGGCGGCCACGGGCAACGTGCCCGTCCATCCAACGGATACGGACGTCTGCGCCCTGCTGCAACAGGTCACCTGCGAGTATGAGGAGCGGCTTTCTGCGGGCGGCTTGACGCTGCTGCTGCAGTTGCCCGACACGCCCGTGTCCGCCAAGGCCGACCCCGCGCTGCTGCACCGCGTGTTTGACAATCTGCTCTCCAATATCGCGCACTATGCCCTGGCCGGCACCCGTGTCTATGTGAGCGCCGCGCAAAACGAAAACAGCGCGGAGATTTCGTTTCGCAACATCTCCCGCGAGGCTCTGCCCGCCACCTCCCAGTCGGAGCTGCTGGAACGCTTTGTGCGCGGCGACGCGGCCCGCAACACGCAGGGCAGCGGCTTGGGGCTCTCCATTGCCAAGAATCTGATGGAATTGATGAATGGGGAATTAAAACTAACCGTAGACGGAGACTTGTTTAAGGTAACGCTTGTCTTCTAGAAAACTGTCATCCTGAGCGTAGCGAAGGATCTTACGGACACATTTCAAGATTCTTCGCTGCGCTCAGAATGACAATGAAGTATTTTTAGTGAGATCCGGTAATCCGTTTCAAGCGCGCGGCGACCGCCTTACCGGTCGGCGTGGTGGCCAGGCCGCCCTTGGCGGTCTCGCGGTACTCCTTGCGGATATCCTTGCCCACCTTGTACATACAGGTCACGACCTCGTCAAAGGGAATCAGGCTTGTGATACCGGCCAGCGCCATGTCCGCGCAGATCATGGCGTTTGCCGCGCCCAAAGCGTTGCGCTTGATACAGGGGCACTCGACCAGCCCCGCCACGGGATCGCAGATTAAGCCCAGCACATTTTTGATCGTCATGCCCGCCGCGTCCAGCGCCTGCACGGGCGAACCGCCGGAGATCTCCACCAGCGCCGCTGCGGCCATCGCCGCCGCCACACCCGTCTCGGCCTGGCAGCCGCCGCCCGCGCCGGAGATCGTCGCGTTGTTCGCAAACAGCATACCCACCGCGCCCGCCGTAAACAGGCCCTGCACCAACTGCGCGTCGGTCCAGCCCTTGTCGCGCCCGCACTCGATCAGCACGCCGGGCAGAATGCCCGAGGCGCCGGCCGTCGGCGCGGCGACAATGCGCCCCATCGCGGCGTTCACCTCCACGACCGCCATCGCGGACGCGGCGGCACGGCAGGTGTTCGGGCCGGAGAAAGATTTCTTATTGCCGTATTGAAACAGCCGCATGGCCTCGCCGCCGGACAAGCCGCTCACCGATTCGACCTTCTCGGTCAGCCCCTTGCGCACCGAACTGTGCATGACGTCGAGGGCCTGATACATCTCGGCCAGCACCTGCTCCGTCTCGATCTCGCGCAGGTCGGCCTCGCGGCGTATCATCACCTCGGCAATGGTCAAGCCCTCCTCCGCGCAGTAGGCGGCGAGGGTGGCGCCGCTGTTGAAAATCTTGCTATCCATGGTTCTCCTATACCGCGTATAATTGCTGTATGCTCGGGCAAAGCAACAGCAGCGTGCTCTGCATTTCGGGCGTGACGGGCGTGTCCGTCTCAATGCAGATAAAGGCGTCCTCGCCCTTGCCGTGGCGGAACGCGCGCATAAAGGCGATGTTCACGCTGCACTGCGCCAGCACGCGGCTCACGTCCGCGATCACGCCTGGTTTGTCCCGATAACGAATGATGATGGTGGGATAGTCGCCGGAAATCTCGACCGCCAGGCCGTTGATCTCAATAATCCTGATCCGCCCGCCGCCGATGGACTGGCCCACGACCTCGGTGCTCTCTCCGTCCTCGGCGATCGCGTAAATGCGGGCCGTGTTCGGGTGCGCCACGCCCTCGTCCGAATAGGCGAACAGCACCAGCAGCCCCTGCTCCTTGGCCAGCTCATGCGCGTGCTTGATCCGCGAATCGTCGGGCAGCAGGCCCAGCAGGCCCGCGATCAGCGCCTTGTCCGTGCCGTGGCCCTTTCCGGTCTCGGCAAAGGAACCGTAGAGCGTGATATGCGCCTCGGTGATGGGTTTGCCCACCATATGCTTGACCACGTGCGCGAGCCGGACCGCGCCCGCCGTGTGCGAGCTGGACGGCCCCGTCATGCACGGGCCGATGATGTCGAATACAGAATACTGTTCCATGTTCCTCCGGATAGATTCCAGACTCCAGATTCCAGATTCCAGACCGTAGGGGAGGGGTCAGCCCTCCCGCAACCAAACCCCGCGTGAGCGTTCTGGAGTCTGAAATCTGGCATCTGGAATCTGGCAAATTTTCTTCAAAAAATTGCCGCACACCCGTCCCTCGACTATGGGTGCCTCTGGAACTCCTTGGCGCACATCTTTACCATGCCTTTGCCCGCATTTCTTTGGCAAAAAGCCTCGGAATAGGACTGCGGCTATTCCTGCGTTTTTTGCCTTTGAACTGCGAACAAATTCACGGCAAATCTGCACACCAATGGTTTCCAGAGACACCCTTTGCCTCCAAGCGGTAATCGCGCCGGTGGCTCCGTTCAGGTTTCCCTGCGGCACACGCGGCGATCCACTCAATGCTGCTTCCGTCAGGACCTGACATGGTTTAATGGTGTCGCGTTGCACAGGACCCGAACTTCAACGCTCCGCGCGCGAGCCAAGCCTCACAGACAAACGCCTCAGGACGGGAATTCAGCCTCGCTGCAGCGGATTGCGAGTACAGGGCACCGCTATCTCCCCGCCTAGTACGGCAGGATTAGTATAACACGTCAATGTACAATGTACAATGTACAAATTACAATTGAGGAAAAAACGCCCGCGGGCGTTTTCACCTTAACTGTTCACTATTCATTGTGTACGGCCTATCGCCCATTGCCCTGCCCGCTGCACGCGGGTAATTATTTCTCTTGCTGATTGGCAGGAATCTTACCCTGTTCGCTTTCGAATTCTTTGACCCGCTGTTTCATGTACTGTTCAATCTCTTTGTTCGCCGAGCGTCCCTCATACTCCGCGATATAGCGAAATTTGCGAAACAGCTCCCGATTTACCCGAAGTGTATATCTCACCAATAAATCCATATTTATCACCATCCTTGAGGTATCAATATGGCTTAACTTTAATACCATTATTGCACCATTACAAAAATGATGGTATTATGGTGGATAATTGATGGAAAGTTTTGGGGCGAATTATGCGAGTAGCGATTATCAGCGTTGGCGAGTTGGCAATAACGGCGGAGCAGTTGATACTGCATTTGCCCCCAAATACTACGGAGATGATTTTAGGCGGAGAGGGCGAAACAGAAATCCGCGCCCGTGCGTATGCGCGTGAAAACCATATTGAGTTGACAGAACTTTTCCTGGAGGTTGAATTTGGCAGATATGCGTCGGTGATACGACACATCAAAATGATGGACGCCTGTGATTGCCTGCTTCTGTTTTGGGACGGGAAGAGCTTGCAGGCTAACTTTCTTGCTGAGCGTTGCAAAGGTAAAAGAGTTCCATATAAGATGATAAAACTATAAGGGCTATGGTCTGGAATCCGGAATATAATATCTTCCCCGCGTGAGCGGTTTTCGCGTCCATCGCGTCATTGGAACCCCTGATTAAATCGTTCGCCGGGTAGATTGGCTATCAGAATGGTCCCAACCTAGGAGCTTTTGGCAGGCTGGCTATTCCC